>RFPP01000004.1 GCA_009926065.1 Flavobacteriaceae bacterium | reverse complement strand
AAATCATCTACAGAATCGAGTACATCAACACCAGCAATTTCTGTTCTTGGAGTCATGATATCTCTGGCTTTTACTCCCGAAAATTCTAGGGCATTTTGAAAAATTTGTATTTCAGAATCAACAGCTTCATGGTCATCAAAATTATTCATTTGTTCCGAAATATAATTTCCAAGTTCTACTTTACTAAAAAATAAGGGAACAAAATCGCCTTCCGTTTTAAAAAAACGTTTCAAAATGGTATCTGAAATCCACATTATAAATGTAGAAATTACATAAAATAACAAATAAAAAAAATAGGCTGGTATTGCGAAATATTTTACAAAACTATTAGCATATATTTGAAAAAAAACCTTTGGAAGAAATTCAGAGGTCATTAATACAATTAAAGTTGAAATTGCTGTTTGCAATAATAAACTAAACAAATAAGAAAATTCCAATCCAAGTATTTCAAACCATTTCATTATTAAATCACCCATGAAAAAACTATATACTACTATTGCAACATTAAATCCAATTAGCATAGTAGCAATGAATTGCGATGGTTTTTGGGTAAGTTTAGTTAGAATATTTGAAAGAAAATTGTCTTGTTTTTTTTCAATTTCAAGATATATTTTATTGGATGAAATGAAAGCAATTTCCATTCCAGAGAAAAAAGCACATAATATCAAACAGGTAATGATAATTGTGATTTCCATAAATTATTTTAGATTTTTTCTTTCTTCGAATTTTTTAGCATAATGTCTTCTAAAAAAGAACATAACCAGAGAAAGTGTCGCTAATCCGAAAAAAAGTAAGTGTTCCTGTGAGTTTTGGCTCCAACTATTTAATGCTTTATAAACAAAAAATATTGAAGCAATAAAATAAATGTAAGGGGTATATTTTAAATATTTCATATAAAATTATTATTAATTTGCCTGTTCAATTTCTCCTGTTATGCTTTGGGAATTTACTATTTTAAAGTCTTTACTAAAATCAATTCCTTCACCATAAGAAACTCCTTTTGGATCTGTAAATTTAAACTTTTTTTCAGTATAAAACCACTCATTATTTTGATCAAAATATAATTGTGAGGTTTCTAATACCTGTCCCATTTCATTTTTAATTATAACATTACCCTGCAGATCTATTAAATTTGGATATTTATAGGAAATAGCGTAGTTTGAAGTTACAAATGTTTTTTTATAATTTGAATCAAATAATGTAACATTTATTCCTTTTGGAAATTCAGTAAATGGGTAAGTTACTGAAGCATAATCTACCATTTTAGGACTTATCAATATCGATTTTATTTTACCGGAATCGGTATATTTCATGTTAAAATCATCGGCTTCACCACTTGGAGCAAATTCTGAGAAATTTTGTTTTTGTACTTCTTTAAAATTACTTTCACAAGAAAACAGTACTGTTACTATTAGAAGTAAAAGGCCAAAATTTCCGATTTTGAATTTTTTGAAAGTCATAATTTGGGACGATTTAAATCTGAAGATATCAGACTATTATTTTACTAATAGTAACGTCTTTTTTGGAACCATTTATCGTTAAGAGAAAATCCTATTGATATATTGGTATAATTTTCTTGAACTAAATTAGCCGATGTGGTTCCTCTTTGTCCATATTCCAAACCAATATTAATGTTTGAAAACACCCCCATTAGAGGTAATCCCAAACCCGCTGTTACTGCATAATCCTTAACAGAAGTATTGTTGATTATCAATCCTGTATTTTCATATCGCAAGCCCCCTCTGTAAATTATTTTTTCATAATATTTTGAAAAAGTATTATAGTTTGGAATGTAGAAACCACCAATTGCAAATCGGGTTGAGTTTTCATAATTTACATTATTAATATCATTAAATCTGTTCCCCATATTGCTGCTTTTTTGGTAAGTAATTTCTGTTCCAAGCATCCATTTTTTATTTTGACCAACACCAAATCCTATTGCTAATTTTGATGGTATAGTCAAATTAGTATTGGCTACATTCACATCTAAAGGTTCTACAATAATTTCAGCCCCCGATGATGAATATTGAATTGTGGCAATATTTCTAGAGTTTAATGAACTTAATTTTGAATCTGGTGAGTAGGTTAAACTTACAAAACCATTCAATTTTTTATTGATTGGAGTATTAAAGTTAACTCCTGCGGTCAGAGTTCCGCCTGTAATATCTGATAGATTTTTTTCTCTTGTACCGTATTGAATTCCTTCAATAAATCGGAATGAATATGTTTGAATTTTTCCAAAATTGTAACTATAATCAATTCCAAAACTTAATTTTTTTGTAAGTGCATAACCAACTCCAAAAAAGACTTTGTTTATTCCCCCAGTACCAGAGTACTGTTTAATTTCTTGCGGATTATTAGCTGTTGCAGCAATATTTGATTGTATATTATATCCTACAGATGAATATGGCATTAAACCAAAACCAACTCCAAATTTACCTAAAGGAAGACCTACGGCTAAATAATCTACGGCCGTTCTTCTGGCTTTTTCACTTTGATTACTTGTAGATAAGTTGGATGTTAAATAAGTACCGCCTAAAGAAAAAGTAGTTAATTTAAGTATCGAATATGTGGCAGGGTTTTGAATGTTTAAATGAATACTATCTGAGTATATTGTCAATCCTCCCATCGCACGATTTTCAGCTGTTCCTTTAAATTTTACATCACCAATTCCATAAAAAGAATAAGGTGAGGAAGTTCCTTGTTGAGCAAATGATATTGAATTTAAAAATAAAAAAACGGGTATTATAAGTTTTTTAATCATTTTTGATTTTATATTGATATGTTTGATTCAAACTCTCTAAAAGGAAATTTGAATTGGCAAATATGGTATTTTTTAATCGTTTAGCCAAAAATTCTGCGTCTCCACCAGTTAAAATTATAATAAATTTAGGATAAACGGCTTCATATTTAGAAATAAAACCTTCTATTTCGTTTATAACTCCATTTATTACCCCTGAATTTACGGATTCAAAAGTGGAATTTCCAATAATCGGAATTCTATCTAAATTCTGCTCCTTAATTGATTCTAATGAAAGTAATGGTAATTTAGCGGTATAGTTGTGAAGAGATTCAAATCTGAGCCGTATTCCTGGCGAAATTGCACCGCCAAGATAGTTGTCATTTTGATCAATAAAATCATATGTAATACAGGTTCCAGAATCAATAACTAAACGATTTTGATTAGGAAACATTAAAACAGCACCACTAGCTAGTATCATTCTATCAATTCCTAAAGTATTTGGTGTAGCATAAGTATTTGTGAACGGAAAATGAAAATCAGATGTAATAAAATGAATAGTTACTTTATTTTCAAATTCTATAAATATATCTTTTGAAATATTACCCACCGAAGAAACTACCAATTCGGATGCTTTTTTATATTTATTTAAAATAAAATGCAGTTCATTTTGAAGCTTATAACTATTAAAATTGAACTGCTCTAAAATGGTACTCCCCTCAAAAACAGCTACTTTGATTCTGGTATTTCCTACATCTACTGCTACAAGCATAATTTATTATTAGATAATGCAAAGGTACGAATAGATTTTTTTTAATAATTGTTTTGTATAAATTAAAATTCCACCTATATTTGCCCCCGCTATGCAAGGTACCTTAGCTCAGATGGTAGAGCAACGGACTGAAAATCCGTGTGTCCCTGGTTCGATCCCTGGAGGTACCACAAAAAACATCCCTAATCACTTATAAATTAAGTAGTTAGGGATTTTTTGTTTCTTAGGGGGACTTGAAAGGGGATTCAAAAAAGTTAATTTATATTAACTTATCTTAATGTAATTTAAAAATTTATATTATAAAAAAACCCACTTTGTAGTGGGTTTTTTAGGATTTGATTGATATTTTAGTTTAGCTTTGAGTATACTTCATCTCTTAGATAAAGTACACGACCTCCAAGTTTTCTTGAAACAAGAACTTTTCTCTTTTCCCAATTATGTAAAGTTACTAAAGAAACGTTAAGTAATTCAGAAACTTCTTCTCTTGTCATTAAATCAGATTTAGGTTTGTTACCTTCAAAATTATGTAACATTCCCATCATTTTTTGAAATTCTGATGAAAGGGCTTCTTTCACTAATCTTTCCAAATCTTCTCTTGTAAATTCTAATACACGGTATGTTGATTCTTTCATAAGTTCAAATTTTAAAATTAAATTGAACCTTTTACGACTGGTTAAAACGGGTTGTTTATTCTTTATGGGTTTTTCCTCCCAGTAGGGTTTTTAAGTCAGTTTATTGACTTTTCTTTCAAATTATTTCTAGTATTATGCAACTTCACCTAACTCATATTCAGACAATCTCACTTCTGATGCCATTACAAATTGAGGGTTCAATTCATATCCCACATATTTTCTATTTGTTAATACTGAGATTTCTCCTGTTGAGGCAGTACCATTGAACATATCCAAAATGGTATCTCCCGGTTTAGAAGTTGATAAAACAAATATTAGGGGCAAACTTAGTGGGTATGTGGCCGAATGTTCCATTAGAAAATTCCCTTGAGTTATACACTTCTTTCGCAATTCTAAAGTATTTGAAGCAGCACTTTTTAAAATATTATCTCTAAAATCAAGTCCCGAAACTAATTTTGGATATTTCATTTTTGTCCCCATTGATATATTATTCTTTTCATCTACAAATTCAGTTAACCAAGTGTCGTTAAAAAAATATTCGGCACATTTTACAAAATGAAATATTGGTTCATAGTTTCTAACACTTCTTTTACCTGGAGTAAACTGCGCGTTGGTTTTTAACCATAGGTACTGATCAACATATCTCCATCCTCTCTTTTTCATTTCAATTAAAAATAACTCTGGAACACTTTGATATTGACCATCAATAACACAATCATTTATATTAACAAACAATGAACCTTCATTTTTTAATACTCTTTTAGTATCTTCAAACAAATCACAAAGATTTTTGATGAAGTCCATTACATCCTTTTCAAGACCAACTTGATTCTTACCAGTTCCATAGTTTCTCATCTGGAAATATGGAGGAGATGTGATTACGGTTTGTATACTACGATCCTCTAAATGATATAAATCTCCACACGAAGAATTGTAAATCTTTACTTTTTCAGTAATGTATTCATATTGTGTAGGAACTACAACCTCATTATTTTTCTTAAGAAGTTCTCTGTCCAATTTCTTATCCAATTCATTAAGAGTAGTTTCTTCTTTATCAATTTTGGATAATTCTCTGTTTAATATTTCAATATTATTACCGTGAAGTTCAATAACTTTCTTTTCAATAGATTTTATCTTATTGATTTTGTATTGACCAATTGATTTATAGGCATTGTCTTTCTCATCCTTTATTACTTTTAACTGTGGGTTTAAGTCAGTTCTTAAACCTCTTCCTATTGAATAATACTCATCGTAAAAACGAATTTCAGAGGCAATCTCTACCATAGATTTTACTCTAAATTGATTGCTAGATACTGACAAAACAACTTTCATTTCCTCTGGAGCGTCAATAAAGACAACAGGAACTTCTTCGATTCCTAAATCCAGAGCAATTTGATGACGAAGATTACCAGAGATAATCTCATAATCAAAATTCACTAATAATGGGGTCAATAATCCGAACTCTCGGATATTGTTACGAATCTCTTCATAGTTCACTGGAACTACATACATTGAGTAGGTTGTTGAATTTTTTTTCAACATTTGTGGTGCAACCACAGAGACATTTGGTGATAAATTAATTGTTTTCATAAGTTCAAATTTTAAAGTTAAAAAGTGAACCTTTACGACTGGTTGAAACGGGTTGTTTATTGTTTATCGGTTTGTCCTCCGAGTAGGGTTTTAAAGACGGTTTATCGTCTTAACTAACAAATAATAATTCTAAAGATGAATTATTTAAAGACCATTTTGTGTTTAGGCTTTCTATTGTAAACCTTTTTACTTTTCTGAATCAATGGACGACACGCCATCCATTTTTCTTGTAGTGTAATTTGAATAATTTTCATAGTTACAATTTTTGATTCAGTTAGTGTTTCATTTTGACTCTGCAAAGATATTACATTTATTATTACATAACCAAATAATGCATACACTATTTTTTATATTTTTTGGTATTAATTTTTAATTAGCTGTTTTACAACAATTTAAAAATATACATTATTAATATTATTTTAAATTTGGAGGATTAAACTCGAAAGGGATTTGCTTATTTAATAAATCAGAAACCATAGAAGTGAATTCGTTTTTAACATTTTCATCCTTAAGGTCTTTATAATGTAATTTATTATTACCTAAATATAAGGTGATATATCTTTTGGTTTTATCTGAATTAGGTATTGGAAACCCCCATTTTACATTGGCAATTATTCTTTCAAAGTTGCTTTGATTTTTATTTTTAGATAAATAAAAGTTCGGTTCTAACCTTGCTTTGATCTCCGGTTGTTTATTCTTTAAGTAATAATATAATTCAACTTCTGCTTTATTCTCTTCTATATCATTTTGATCAATTTCAAAAGGTGGGGATACTTTAATGAAATATTCTTTAATAATATTAGGAGCATTCTTTAATAGTTCCTTATCCCTAAGTCCTTTGGGGAATTTAGAAGTTGATGCAATAAAGACACTAATCACTTTAGATTTACCAATAACTCCTTTAATATCATATATCCATTTGACCTTTGCTACAATTGTATTTGCACTTTCTCTATTCTTTACTTCATGTAATGTATAAATGGGTTGTTGCAAATAATTTTCTTTTTGAGCATTCATTATCCAATTATCATAATTCAATATCGATTGTGAATTATTCAATTCAAATTTTAATATCTCATTCTCAATAAATGGATTTAACAAACTCAACAGAGTACTATCTTCTTTTAATTGTTTATATATAGTTCTAATTCTATTTGTCATATAAATAAATTACATAACAAATATATGCATACCATTTGGAATTCAATACTTGTTTTTTAATATTAGCATATCCCCTACAGTCCCTTCGTCTATATTACTGCCCCCTTGCCGGGTATCCTCCGTTAAGTAGCCCCCTTCTCAAACCTATTATATAAGGGGATACTCCTGTTTATAAATCTCGACTTAAAAAATTATTTAAGTCAAAACTCGACTTAAAAAATATTGGGTCAAAACTCAAAAAAAAATTCTAGAAAAAAATTGATACTATTCCGACTTTTAGTATTTAAGAAAATACTTATAGTAAAATAGTATTATTATGAAAAAAGCACAAACAATATTAGGTTTAAAATATAAAAGATTAGATGATGGATTCTATGCGGTAGAAGTAGATTATGATTTTCCACAACAGAGTAAAAGCACATTATTATTCTACAATTGTTTAGAACAGTCTAACATAAATGAAAGTGAAATTAAATTCCCGATAAGATTAATTAAATGGGTTGATACCATCAATCCTATTAACAAAGAAACTATTATGAACTATTACAATATTAAAGGGATTAAAAAAATAGTTGATGAAAACAAATCAAAGTTAATTGGCAAAACAACTTTTATTAAACCGGAAGTACAATATCCGAAGAAAGCAAAATATCCAAACCTACACGTCCACTTTTATCAGGTATCTGAAGACAAAGGCACGTTAATCAACAATATTAATGAAATGATTCAATATTGTTCCATTAAATATGAAAACACAAAACAATTTACTTCAAAAAGAATATCTGACCTCGAAATATATGTAAACACGTTGGAAATCCGTCAAATGACATTTCTGCCGATGGAAGTTGTTAAGTTTGATAATAATGGTCAAATCATAGATTTTCAACATCATTTACGTGTCCTTAACGGGATAGAACTACCTTTTTAGTGTACTAAAACGGTATGTTAACATTATTTTTTACTGGAAAAGACCGCTAGTAAAATCAATCATTTTTAAAAAAATGGATCTAAAACAGGTCTGGGGATTATCCCCACTTCAATAACTCTACTACAATTTATGAATAAGCTACAACAACGGATAAAGTCATTACTAAATGAATATAAAGAACAACAAGAAAATAGGTATTGGTATGTTGCAACAATTACTTTTTCAACGGATACATTTTATAGAAGAGTTAATAGTATTAGTGAGTTCTATAAGAGATTATCCAATTCGAAAACTGCATTGCCAGGAAACCCAACTAATAGAGAGTGGTGGCAAAAATTAGACCCCAATGGATTTTATGATTTTACTCCAAACAAAGATATTATCGTTTTATCATTTGTTATGGAAACAAAAGTAAAATTGAATGAGAATGAATTTAAAGCAAGGGCAAAAAAAATTGTTCCGTATCTTGATATTTGTATTGGAACTAAAGATCAGAAAGATTTTGAGTTTGAGTTGGCTTTTGAAAGGGAATTCTATTATAAATATGAACCTAAAATTGAATTGTTTGGGAATGTAAAAAGAAGAAATAAAATATAACGATCTCTTGCTTTACCTATGTTCATGACTTAAAAGTTGTATTACAATTTAAATAAAAATTATAGAAAAGTACAAACCTACAAGTTTGAACATCACCCCGCAAGACGCAAAACCGATGTTAGTGGCATTTATTTACCTTCAAAAGCCTTTTCCAATTTCGAATAATAAAAATCAAGGATAGATTCATCTTCTTCCTCTTGAAAGTATTTTTCTTCGAAAGAATTGAAAACCATTGAAAGATATTTAATTGATAAATTTGCGTAAATTGATTCAATTTCTCCGGGGTGAACATAAGGTAAACGAAGAAATTTATGCATTGGATTTTCAGATATCTTAACGTTGTATTTACCAATATGGTTCCAACTACTATGTGTACAATTTGAAAAAGGATCATACACTAGATCATAAAAATCTTTACACCCTGAATCGATGGCCATTTGTCTTGTTGAGATACCAGACCAACTACCAACATCAACTGTTGTTAAAAATGAATAACGATGGAAGTCTATCCATTGAGTTCGTGACTCAATCATTTCATTTTCAGATTCATTTGAATTTTCACCTTGTCCCTCAAGAATCAATTTTCGTTTTTCAATTTGTAATTTTTCATTCCCAATTCCATATTCAATAAATTTTCTTACCCGATCGAGAGGTTCTTGTAAAATCCAATGAAGAGTTATATAGTTTTCTGTCATTGCTCTTAAAAACAATGGAGCTAAATCATTATTCCAAAGTTGTGGGTTATCCGCAAAAGACTTAGCTAAGGAAATTTGTCTAGCTATTATAGCCCCAATAACTTCATGAATTTCAATTTCATTTGCGTTTATTGACCAAGCATTCCATCTATCTTCAAGTCTTGTCATTGATAGTTCTATAGTATCCTTCATGCTTTTAACATATAATTCTAATTGTAAAAATTCTTGTTCGTTCATCTATTTAATTTTAGAAAAGGTGGTTCTAATTGAAATGATCTTTGCCAAAAACTATTCACCCATTCACATTCAACATTTCGTGTTTCCTTATCCATAAAGGCATTAATCATAGCACGTATGCTTGAAGCTAATTGTAAACTTTTTTCTGTATTTGGGTAATTATCAATTTCCTCAAATTCCCAAAATATGCTACCATATGGAGCATTGAATTTACCACTTACCATAGAATTGAAAAGCACAGCTGCTTGAGCTATTGTTCCTGCTTCTGATCTCCGTTCTAAAATTCCTTTTATTGAGTCTTTGATAAGTTGAATATTAACTTCTGATTTTTGAATGATTCTATCATCATAGAGAAATTGGAGTGGATGATTCGGAAAATAATACTGTAAGTCTTTTAATCCTTCAAAAATTTGATCAAAATACTGGTTCAAAGAAAATTGATCTTTTAGTTTTGCTTTTGCCTCTTTACTAATTGAATCATAACTACTGAATAATGAATTGATATATTTTGTGTCACAAATTTCTAAGTAATGTTTATGTAGCTCTGAAATAGCTTCGTTAGCCATTTTATAACCTAATTTCTTTTGAATTACAGCAATCCAAATCAATTCAGGAATTATATCATTTCCCCAATTTATTTCTCTAAATCCTTCGTATTGGACTATTGGTGGAATAAATTTCTTGCCGACCTTTTTATGCCCTTCAAGAATGGATTTCTTATTTTCATTTTTATTCATGTTTTTAAGGGCTTTTTAGTAAGATGTTTCGGTAATTCAATTACCACTAATACAGCTAACGTTCCACAGCTTCATGAGGTGCAAGGCTTCGAAACTGCATATTTTCTATTAAAGTAAAAAGTTAAAGGTGAAACGGCAATTCCACTATATACTTGCATCTCTTGTAATTGCTATTGAGCACCATTATTTTTTTATTTTGAGTTTTTCAAGCTCTTTCTTTTTGAAATATCTATTTTCTTTATAATTTGATTTACAGTTCTTCAAAGCATTTTTCCCTTTTTTAACTTCCACAGAATTTTCTATAGAAGTTTTTGCTATAAAATAATCAAATTCTAAATTGTATTCTGGCAAACGCTTTTTACTTTTCTCAAGAAATTCAATAGCACCTTTTGGGTCTTTTTCAGCTAAATACGCATCGACAGCCTTCGAGAAATTAAAATAAAATACTCTTGGGTTTATATTCTCAAATTCATTAATTGCCTTATTCCAAAATTTTATTGCTTGAGGATAAGATTCCATATAAAAATAATGATTGGCTCTATCCAACGAATTCATAACAAAAGAAATATTATTCTCGTTTATAAAATTTATTAAATATTCATAATCTTCTATATTCTTTTTATCTAAAATTTTACCAAAATAGAAATCAATGTCGTTTTCTTCTAAAATAGGTGTAAAACCGTAAAGTTGGTTTATTTCGGATTGATAATTTTGGGAGTAGTCTTTAAAACTACTATATCTATCTAAATTCCTATAATCTTGAAAAATAAAAGAAATTCCATCAAGCATAGAGTTTGATACAAGACCTCGGTGGTCTGCTTTGTAATCTTTTTTTAGAAATTTTATACTCTCATTTCTAGTTACTTTGTAAAGACTATCTATTTTGTTACCCGCTAATATTCTGTCTTCGCTATCATATTTGCCATTAGAAATAAAATAGTAAAATGTTTTTTTATTGGTCTTTTTGAAAAATTCTTCTATTTCGTTTGAAACATCATTGTTTAAGTTTGTGCTAATATTTATAAATCCACGAAAAGGATTATTTTTTTCTAACATTAGTAAATGGTTGTATTCAGCTCCATCAGAGTGACCAATTATAGTATTAAATTCAGAAGTTGAATAATTTGAATTGATGTAGGGAATAATTTCTTCAAACAAATAGTTTTTAAATTTTTTACCATCATCGCTCCAATAAATATCCAATTCAGAACTTCTATTATTTTGCTCTATACCTATCAAAATAATTTTCGGAATTACATTGTTCTCCATTAGTTGATTAATGTAGCTCAAAGCCACTTCAAAATTTGGAGTTCCGGCATCTGTTATATAGACAACAGGATATTTATTGTTTTTGTTGTAAGTTTTTGGAAGAAAAATATTTAAAACTTTTTCTTCATCTGGATAATATTTAGATTTTAAATATTTGATATCGTAGATTAATTCAAGCTTATTGCTTGTATTTTTTTCTTGTCCGTAAGTATATATTACGGAAAAAAGCAAAAAAATAGTTATAATTTTTCTCATTTTTTATTTGATTGTGCTCAACTATAATATTTCCGCTAAATTTTTCCTATCATCCAAAATTTGTGTAGGTTAACGAAGGTTTGAATCGCATTATCTATTTCAAATATAGTTATTTTATTAAAATTGTTTAATAAATAAATAATTATTGCTTGATACCATTTTAAAGTCAAGCTTCACAACTTCAATATAATATACTGTATCTATACATAACAATACAGTATTAATATTGAATAACAAAAACTCTTTAATCAATAGAAGTTCATTCATTTCAATAGGTTTCAAGGATTTTAAAGTAATTTTCTCAGAACAGGTGTGTGAATAAAAACCGTTGGTTCTATTAGCTATGAAGCATAATGAATTTAGTCGAATTGAATAATGTTTGCCAAATTTTCTTTTGACTAAAGTATTCAATACTTTATTCAGCAGAACATAAACTTTAGATATAGAATAGTCTTTCATATCATTTGTAGTTTAGTTGCTGTTGTTTTTACTTTCATTACCGTTTTTGTAGATGCATCAACTTGTTTGGCAATTTCACGAAGTGTCCAACCTTTTTCCAAATACTCTAAAATCTTTTTAGATTTTGGTTTTTCTATAAAATCCCTATCCGACAATGTACTTCCTATCTTTCGACCGAGGACTCCACCCTTCTGTAAAAAAACTTGTCGACCGATGGATGTTCTCTCTTTTATGCTAGAAATTTCAAGACTATAAACGCTGGACAAAGTTGCTGAAAGTATTGACCAAATAGGGTTCTTCTTTCCATTTGGTCTTGATTCAACACCAAGATTTCTAACAACAACATTTATTTCTTTATCATCTAACCATTCCAAAGTAGAAATACAGTCACCGGTGTGACGCCCAAGGCGCGACAGTTCCTCCACTACAACTTCTTTAACAATACCCTTTTGAATGTAATCAATTAAAATTTTGGCTTGTGGCCGATCTTTGAATTTCACCGTTCCGCTTATTTTATCCAATAAGGTTAAGTCGTATTTTTCTGTGTCAGCTTCAAATCTATTTCCGGATTGAATATGGGTAGAAACCCTGTTGTATTTTACTCTCATTTTGATTTCCTTTAATTGTGAGAGCTAAAATACCGCAGAAGTGCCGGTTTGCCTATTATTAAGTGCTAATAAAGTGCTAAAATTATGCGGTTATTTATATCTTGATATTTTGGAATACAACTAAATTATAATTGTAATGAGGTATAATCTTGAAAACACAATTTTACAATAGTTATTTATTCACTTTAATATGGTGATGTTTAAACCGCTTTTTTTATTTTCCGGTGACTTTAATTATTTTCAATAATAAGATATACTCTAAAAATATTAGTGGAAAAAATTTTATTAAAAAATAATACCTGTAGATTTAAAATAAAGAAATTCGTTTATTGTCTAAAATGATTCGTGGATAAATACTATAAATACCTAAACAAATAGCTGGCATTTTTAATGCCAAATTTTTTTAAATTAAAAAGATATTTATTATTTAGTAATAATTGCATATAAATAAAACAGTTTAATTGACGTTTTAAATTAAAATTGATTCCAAAAATCAATGTCTTGCTGATCCATATCTAAACTATCATTATAGTTAGACCAATCAACATCATAATTACTATTATAACTATTTGAAGGAGGTGTGATTTTTGTTTTCCAATTCATTTCAGTATAGTCCAAACCATATTTTTCTTCTAAACTATTATTACCAAGTATGTAATCTAACTCTGATTGGGTAGAGTCAAAATCTATATAAAATGATTCCGCAATAACTTTTTTATCTTTAACTATAATATAGGTATCTGCGGAACCTACACTATTAGAAAACGAATAACCTAAATTTTGACTGGATTTCTTTCTATCTTTTGCAATCCAACATGCAACATGCCATCCATGAAATCCAAGTTCATCTGAATTTTGAGCAGTTAATAAGTCAACTAAAAAACTTGGTGAAAATTCACCAATAATACTTGAGTTAAACCAAAAATCTCTATGTGGCCTACCAATAGACTTGCTTTCCCATCCATAAAGACCTTCAAGTGACTTTGCTTGAAAATAATTTTTATCTAAATTTTCCCAAAAAAATGTATACCCAATATTATTATTTGCTTCAAAATAATAATTCTTTTTATTATCTATTCTTGTTAAGTTATATTTAGGCTCACTAAAAAGAACATCATTATTTTTATCAATGAAATTCCATGCTAAATCATAAAGTTTAACACCTTTATTCCATCCAATATTATTTCGGCAATTTGCAATTGACACAGCGGCGTAACCATTAGAAAAAGAACGAGCATCATCGTAAATAGCAGGAATAGAGAATTCTCCATTTATATCTATAAATCCGAAAAGCCCACCTTTTTTTACCTTAGCTAAACCCTCACTAAATCCAGTAGCGAATTCAAAAGTATCTTCAAAATGTTTCTTTTCTAATATATGATTATTGAAAGATTGAATTGATATATATATCCATTCTTTATCAAAATGTTTAATAGCAATTAAACCCTCACCACTCATTGAATAATCCTCAACTAAACTCATCTTTTTAGGATTATTAATGTTTATTAAAAGATATCCATGCCTATTTATATCTTTAGGTATTCCTTTAATATCAAATAATTCAGATTGATGTATTAATCTTTTAATATTTACGCTTATGATAAGATTCCTTTTTATGACATAATTTTTTAAGAAAAACCCATCTTTAGGGCTTACACACTTAAAAGCCATTTCAACAGCCCTAATTGTTGGGGTGGAAAAATCTTTTAATACAGAATTTCCAATTGAATTAATTATATCCCAGTTTTTATCATATCCATAAACAAATGCATAACCATCATTAAATGATTTAGCAAATTTGTATTTATTCTTACTAATTAAATTACCATAATAATCTTCAAAATAAAAATTTTGAAACCAACTATTATCATAATATATTTCTTTATTGTAATTTAATTTCAATATTGGATAGCATTCCCTCATATATCTAAGTTAGAATTTATAAATTCAGCTTGAACGAATTCGAAATGAATTATTATGGTAATGAATTTATCTTATTTAATTCGAAAACTCTAACATTCATTTAATCAAAATTTTAATCTGCGATAACTTTTTAAGTTGTTTTACAAATTTAAAAAATAAATGTCAATCTAAAGTGAAACTTTTTTAAATAAAAACTAAATATTAAGTAGAGATGTAAATTTATATTTACTTAATTATTTATATTTTTTCTTTGACTTAAAAGTTATTTACCGATATATAACGAGCACTTCAATAAACTTCAAAAATTCAATTATTTGGTCATCTGCATACTTTTTACCCTTGTTTTTTTTAATAATTCTTTTGCCTTTTTGAATTCCATTCCATTAAAATTTTTATTTCTTAGTTATGTGCACATTTTAAAAACACCATACAGCTACTCCCTTTTTCGACTAAAGAAACCTTGGTCAGGGTCGTCAAAACTACAAGTTTCTAAATCTTCATAAGTTCCGTTGAAAGATGCAGATACTAATTTCAGCGGATATTTTAATTTTAAAATTTGTCCGTCATAGCATCCAATATCAATTCCTAAACCTCTATTATTATCAGTATAATCATCAATCTCTTTCAATAATGGATAGTCACCATCATATTTTAACCCCACTGCCTTATTCCAAAAAGCAAGTAATTCATACATATCATATTTAGGTCCTCCATTTTCTTTTGTCCCTAAATAACCGTAATCTTGGTATTTGTCTTTTATAAATTTTCCACCAAATTCTTTTGGTATTAAGAATTTAAAAGATGTGCCATAAGCTACATTTTCAATAGACGTTAATTTGTCTGCTTTGTTCCAACTGAAACTTCCCATTTTGTTTTTGTTTTGTTAAATTATAATTGAAATAATTCTTAAAGTCAAATCTGGAATTAATCTTTATTATTATTTCTTTTTGAATTTGTAGCTACTCGAATTCGAAGACAAAACTAGAGCGAGAATTTTAATTGCGCGCTATCTAAAGTGCTAATTTTAGGCAATTTAAGCTCATTCTAGATAAGAGAAGAATATCACAACTTCATAACATTGTGATGAGGTTATTTATAAATAAAAATAGGACTAACAAAATCTGTTAATCCTTTTTTAAGCGAATGTGGTTAGTATTTTAACAATGTACTTCTATCTATTGTTTGGGACTTTAAATCCTGCCAATGAAACCAAATTATTACCATAGCAAGAGTATCAAGTTTACAATATTTTTTTAAGGCATCAGAATATGTTTTCTTTGCATCTAAATTGTTTCTTGATAATCCATATAACATTTCTCTATAGGCAACCATTGCATCTCCACCATTTTTTACTTTAATTACTTGTGATTTTGTATCTTCAACAATTCGTTCTTCTAACAACTTATATGGATCAATAATTTTTCCATGTCCACTAATCTCAAATAAATTCTCTTTTTTCAATAATGTTAATGAATTAATATTATTTGTCTCCTGAAGTATCGCTGGCAAAACCACTTTAATACTAGTTCGACCACCCATTAGTGGATGGAAATAAAAGAATTTAGCTAAATCATGCATATCTAAAATTCTATTAGATTCATCTTTTTTATCTACAACAATAATATTTTCTAACCATTGTAATAGTTCATCATCAAAATCTTCAGACTCTTCTAAAGTATTTTTTATTGCTCTTAACTGAGTATTTTCATATTGACTCCAAGTTAATACTGTACCTTTGTTACCTATTTGTTTCTTTAGACTTTTCGCAAACTTAAAATTTGGGTAGTAGTCCGATACGTTCAACCATTCAGAATGTTCTATTCTACCGTCTTGATAAAGTGTGTGACAACTCCACTGGAAAATTACATTTTGAAAAGGTTTCATTCCTTTATGAAATGGAACCGCCATAGTACATGTTTCAAAATCGATAAAATGTAATGGATATTGAATTTTAGATATCGCATCATTAAATTCATTCAATAAAAATTCATGATTTACTTTTAACTGATAAAAGGGGCGGTCATTATAATATGGTTTCACTTTTAGAACACAATCTAAAGGCACATCAGATAAAGCTGTTTTACCACTTGAAATCAAATCATTAATTTTCCCTTTAGAGTGATTATTAACATTCCCTAATTGTCCTAATTCTAAAATATGAGGAATTGGATCTGCTAAATTACCCCAACACTCCACAAACCCTGATTGTGGGTCATCAGCAATCTTGTATTCGCAACTTTTGCATTTGATAGAAATTGGGGTGTTAATTTTTTGATCATTCAAAATACTGTCCTTGAATAATTGACTGACATTATTAATGTCATTTTCAATGATTTGAATTTCAGTATCTACACATTCTAATCCCATAAAATTATCTTGACGTAAAGCAATTAAATCATCTTCAGTTCCTGTAAAATCAACTATTGTTTGTCCTCCTCTCTTATTAAGTACAAACCAACTAATTAGGTCTTCATGTTTGTTAACTTTGCTTTTATCAGGCATCATTAGATAAGCTTTTACACTACTATCTGAAAACTTTTCTTGAACTACTTTTTTCTGATAAGCAATATCTTCCAAATAAGGTTTGAAGTCAACATCTAACCAATAGTTTTTGCCTTTACCTTGTCTATTGGATGCTTTACTGATCGCTAAATCGTCACTATTATAAGATTTAGATTTGACCTCTATGATTTCAATATCATTGCCTTTTTTTATTAAGATATCTACTCTAACTAATTGATTATCCACAAAAATCGCAGGTTCAAACAATATTATATTTTCATTGGATGCAATTGCTTGTTCAGTTAGAGGGATAGATTCAGTTACACTCCCCTCAATTTCATAACCGTCTGGATAAAGTAATTGAGCTAGTTTTCCAATCATGAATCCTCCATCAGCCAATAGCTTTAAGTAGTCATTTTCATCATTTGTACTTGGGTACTTGTTTTTTTTGTAATACAATTTAGTAGCACAAGATTGAGCAACTTTAAAGTCTGATTTGGATAGATATTTCATTTTCAAAATTAATTTATGTTGTACTAATTAGTTTTTGATTTTCAATAGCATTGATAATTTCTCGATTTTCTATTTCAATACTAAAATTAAACATATGGTATCCGTCCATTTCATCATTAATTTCAAGAATAAAATCACCATATAAAATTACACTATTATTTAATTCTATATAACTTTTCAAATGAATTCCTAAATACAATAAATTAGAACCATTTAAAACGATGTTTTTTAAATCACTAGATATTAAATCTTTGTATTTACTATCTGGAGTTTCAAAATTCATTTCGATAACACATTTATTGTTTTCATTAGGAAGAAATAAAACACAATCTAAACTTCTTGTTTGTGTATCATATACTTTGTTAAAATCCTGGTCATTATAACCTGTTTCAATATAAGTGTAATTAAATTTACCTTTAAAAGTATTATTTGTTTCCATTTTTTAAGGTTTTTTTTGAAGTTAAATTAGAATTGCTAATAATGTCATATATTATTCCCACCACAACATATACAAATGCTAGGAATATATAAATTTTATAAAAAAATTGAACCAATGCCGTTTTACCATCTACTAAATGGTATGTAACAATAATGTAGATGAATGAACCTATGAATAGGGATGTAAACAAAAAAAATGTTCTTGCTTTTACAACTTCCTTATCTTTATGATTCCATAGTAATTTTACGATACCCCTTGTGGCATAGTAAAAAATTAATATTACGATTAACGAGTTCAAATAGGAACGAATAGTTTTTTCCATAATTAGTTGTTTTAGTTAATACCCAATTTTATTTATTGTTGCTGTCTTAGATTCTTCTTGGCAAAATCTAATAAATAAACTCTCCAAATCGCCATCTTCAATTATACATTGCATGATATATTTCTTTCTAATATTATAGATTTGTCCACCTGTAAATGAGTAGCTTTCTAGAATTTTATTTATTGTTTCTATTGATATATTTTGAAATGAATTTTGAAGTAAACTCCGTTGTGTTTCTTTAGTTGGTTTTTCAAATTCTACTCTGTATAAAAATCGTCTTTCAAAAGCCTTATCCAGTTTATCAGCATGATTACTTGTGACAATTGAGATACCGGTAAAAAGTTCCATTTGTTCAAGCAAGATGTTTTGCATGCTGTTATGAGTCCGGTCGGTTGAATGTCCGACGTCAACACGCTTTGAAAATATACTATCTTCATTGAAAAAAAGTATAGGAGTTAAATCACATTCTTTTGAAAATTCATAGTATTGATCGAAGATTTTTTTAGTGCCTTTTTCTGTGTCCCCAACCCATTTATTAATCACTTTCTCAACATCAACGCAAAATAAAGGGCGATTAGTAATTTTAGCAATTCTTTTAGCAGTTGCCGTTTTTCCCGTCCCTGAAAAACCATTAAATAATATTGAAATTCCTTTTGCTAAACCATTTTCTGACAATTGATTTACAACTAATTGATATTTTTCTTCACTTAAAATTTTTTCAATCGTGTTGATTTGTTGCCATTCTAATTCATTATAAAACAAATCCTCAAGAACAATATCCTCTGGATTTACAATTGTTCCTGTTGTATAAGTGTTTTTCTTAGTTGTTGTTTTTTCTTTAACAAATAAAGCATCTTTGGCCTTTTCTGTTAAACCCACAAATTCGTCAAATATGAATGCTTCTTCATCCCTTACTAGCAAATCATACTCAATAAGCGAGGAGGTCTTATTTTCAATACTATCACGAAACTCTTTTTGCTTTGCAAAGTTGTCTTCTACCATTTTAATGAAGTATTCTAAATCAATCTGTTGTCCATCCTTTTGATGTCGAATAGTCGCAATTAAAAACAATGTCTTTTCTGCAATTGTTAAATCATCAAATTCATTTAACCAATCTAACTCTTTGCATTGCTTAGCGTTTACGATTTCTCTTTCCGTTAGTTTTAACATGGTTTCAGCATCAAAGCATCCATCATTTCTTCGGTCGGTAATAACTTGAATGTTTTTAAGTAAAGTGTTGAAATTTTTGGCAGGCTGAAATTCTAGACTATCCGGTTTGTCTGAAAGTAAAGCCTCATAAACGATTTCTTCTGCAGTAAAAGACTGTTTAACAAGTGTTTTACTATGTCGGTTTTTGGTAGTGGACACAACATACCCCTTAGAAATTAGAGAATGTAGAGCATTGTTTATGTTTTTCAAACCCGTTAGACTCCCACCAAAATGTTGTAAGAAAGCATCCATGCCTTGTTCTTCCTGTCTTATTCCACCATCGATTAGAATAGATAATACTACAAGCTCGTCATAATCAATTTTAAAAAAATTAATCAACTCCTTAATTTCAGGGACAGCTAATAAAGCATCCTTTTTAGATACATTTCCGAAAGATTCGGAAATTATATGCTCAATCCATTTTAGCTTGTCAGATTCCAGATTTTTCATAAAATTGCTTTTTAAAATTTTGTGCAAGATGGAGGTCTCGCACCTCCACGGATTAATTAATCCACTAACTCTTGGTTAGCGCGTCTACTTTTTGGTTCTGTGCACCGACGCCAAATTCCGCCAATCTTGCTTTGATGAGACAAAGATACCATCTAACATAGACAAAAATGTCTTTGTTTTAATATTTCAATTATTATCTTTGTAAAAAAATAAAAATGAATACAACTGCCCTGTACAAAAATTACAAACTAATAATCGAAAAAATATTTTTTCAATTCAATGATTACATATTGAAATCCATGCTTTTTGAAAAATTTAATAATTATCTCGAAGCTGAGGGTTATGAAAAAAAAAGTATAAAAACATTAGACAGAATTATTGAGAAAATGATTGAGGAAGATTATGAATTTTTATTTGGATTAGAAGGACACAAACGATTAATAAAACTCAATTTTACTCCAAATAAATTACTCCTAAATAAAAATGAAATGAATGCTTTTCCGTTAATTTTTGGAAATATGCAGACCGAAGATGAACTACCCACTGTAAAAAAAATTAAAGAACTAGTATCTCATGAGTATGGATTTAAAGAAAAAGACTTAATTGATTCAAAGTACTTTGTTAAAACTGAACCAGAAATAAATAATCATGGTAAAATTATTTTATTAGCCGGGAAATTAATTTCATATGCTAAAAAAGGTATAGCTGTTAAATATTGGTATAAAAACAAACAAGGTATTGAAGATTTTAAATATATCGCCCCTCTCCAAATCAGGTTATATGATAGTCGATATTATTTGTTAGGACTTGATGTTGATAGTGAAACAGGAAAAGCCAGTGATATTCTTAAAAATTATAGTTTAGATACGTTTTTAAATTATGAAGTTGGACAAGCTTATTATGAATCAGTAGATGGATTAAATGAAACAAAAGTAATAACATTTGACCACGATGCACTTTATAAAAAAAGTGATTTAAATAATAAGTTAAAACACAGTATTGGAATTTGGTATGACCCAGAAAATCAATTACGAATTTTTAAAATTAAATTTTACGATTGGGCAAAAGGCATCGTGTTAAATAAAAAACTTCATTATTCACAAAAAGTTATTGAAAATAAAGCAAATTACGTCACCATTCAACTTGCTATTTGGGACAACCATGAAATTGACTTTATCTTGGGAAGGTTTGGGGATAAATGTGAACGATTGGATTGAATTTAATAAAACTTAAACCCCTAATTTTTACAGTTGGTTGTTTTTAAAATCCTTGTAAATTAATTTCCAAGCCTCTTTTTTACAGGGAGCGATAATGTTTCTATAAATTTCATAATTAAAAGTATTTGATTTATCATTATTGCAATAATAACAACTCAAAACACAATTTTCTCGACTATAACCATCGAAAGGATTCATCCTATCAATTTCAAAATTTGCACCTCTAGTTCCAGATTTTCCTACTCTTCTATATTGGATAATATTATTATTCAACAATTCTCTGATGATAAAAATACTTGTTTCACAATAATGACATTTATTAACAAAGAAGTAAAGTTCATGAAAATACCAATCACTAAAATCATCGAAATTTTCAAATCCTGATAATTTTTTTTTATTTGTTGAATAATATTTTTTAATTCTTAATCTTTCTTCAATTTCAAATTCCTCTTGGATTAATGTCTTCATTTTATCAAATTTTAATTATTATGAATATTATTAATTATAATATTTCAAATTTACAAAACACCATCGACACTTTTGTCTATGATTTATTTTTTTTCAACATTAATCTATTAATCAGTATAATACGTTAACATAATAACATATGTAATGAAGTGATTAAATATAAAACCCCACATTAAGTGGGGAAATAGTTAAGACTATTATTAAATTCTACCAACCATCTTTTTTACTTGGGATTGTATCGCTTTCAAGTGTTTTCTTTAATTCATTATTCAAAGAATTAAATGTTGATTCGATTTCTTCAGGATAACTTTTATACGTAGATCTTAATTCTCCGGATTCTTTATATGCATAACTTGTGTTTGTTAACCCTACTGGATACCAACCACCACTGTTATATTGACTAGCATTTAAATAACTTTCTAAAGAAATAACATCAAATTTATACTTTCCATCTTTAAAAGAAATTTCTATTTGATATCTCCCATTTTCACATATATTAGATAACAGTATTTTTTTACACAACATACTTGAACTAATTCCTTCAATTCTAATGTAATCGTTTTCTATTTGAGCTTTGATGACTTCTCTTGGATTTTTGTAAGTAATATTAATCCAGTCTATTGATTTCTTATACAATTCGCTTGCTGTTTTATTTGGTACTGTTCCAATCACGTAATCAGTAAATCCATCTTTTGTAAATTTAAACTCTGTTTCTTGAGCGGTCATAATACCACTAACCAACAATAATAACATCCCTATTTTTTTCATTTTTTTTAATTTAGATTAATATTTTAAACAAATGAAGTTAAAGACTTTGACAACTTAGGACAATCGTTTGCTTATGTAATTTAAATTGACCTAATTTGTCATATAAATTATAAAAGATGTACAATCAGAACAAAATATTACGGGTTCTTCAGTTAATTTCTCTTCTAAAGAAAGAACCATCGAAATCCATCAGATTTCTTTCAGGGATATTAGAAAGTACTGAAAGAACGGTGTATAGATATTTAGATTTAATTAAAGAATTGGGATTTGAATTACAACGTGATCAGAATAATCGGTTTTTTATTATTAATGATGTCGAAGTTGAGCCCTATTCTTTTTCTAATGAAGAAGTTGAATTATTAAAAGAATTATTATTCAGTGTAGGAAAGGATAGTAAATTAAAAGATTCTATTTTAAAAAAAATCTATTTCAAATCCGAAATAGCGATTCACGGAAATCACATATTAAAAGCTCATTTGGGTAAAATAGTTGAGAAATTAAGTGGCGCAATTCAGAATGAAAAAAGGGTAATCTTAAAAGATTATCATTCAGCAAACTCACAAAAGATTTCTGACCGTTTAGTAGAACCGATAACCTTCAGTGATAACTATAATTCTTTAATTGCATTTGAGGTTGAAACAGGAGAGAACAAATACTTTAATATTGAAAGAATAACGGATATAGTTGAATTAAATACAAATCAAGAGTTTCAAGAAAAGCACAAAAACGACAAACCTGATATTTTTGGTTTTAGTGAATTAAACGGGGAAAAGTTTGATATTGAATTAAGGTTAACTTTAAGAGCTTATCTAATATTAAAGGAAGAATATCCTTTAGTTCAACCTTATGTAAAAAAAGAGCCTAATAAAGAAACTTACTTATTAAAATGTTGTGTAAATAACCCGAAAGCAATCACTAGGTTTATATTGGGGTTTCCTAAGGATGTAAAAATTATAGGTTCAGAAGAATTTATTAATTTCATTAATAGGTAAATTAATATGAATTTTATTATTATTAATTAAATTTACATTTTTAAAAATATAATATAAATGAACTATATTGATTTATTTGCAGGTGCTGGTGGTTTATCAGAGGGTTTCATTAGAGCTGGTTTCAACCCAATTGCCCATGTTGAAATGAATAAAGATGCTTGTGACACTCTTAAAACAAGAACAGCTTTTCATTACTTAAAAGAGGAAAATAGAATTGAGGAATATTATGATTATCTGAAACAAAAAATTTCTCGTGATAATTTGTGGTCAAAAATTCCTGAAGATTTAATTAATTCTGTAATTAATTCTGAAATATCTCAAGAAACACTACCAACTATTTTTAAAAAAATTGACAAACAACTTGGAAAACAAAAGGTGGATTTAGTTATTGGTGGCCCACCATGTCAAGCATACTCTGTTGCAGGTCGAGCTAGAGATCCAAAAGGGATGTCTGAAGATCCTAGAAACCATTTATACAAGTATTATGTTGAATTTTTAAAACGTTATAAACCAAAAATGTTTGTATTCGAAAATGTTCCGGGTATTTTATCAGCAAACAATGGAGGATATTTGGAGTTAATATTTGAGGCAGTAAGAGAAGCGGGTTATGAATTGGATAAAAAAGTTTTAAATGCCAAAAATTTTGGTGTACTTCAAGACAGAAAACGAGTAATTATAATTGGTTGGAAAAAGAATTTAAAATTTAAGTACCCACATTTTGAAGAAAATCAACCTCAATATGAAATATTAAAAGATTTGTTTTCTGATCTTCCAAAAATTAAAAATGGTCAAGGTGAATGGGGAATTGTAAAATATACGAAAGAAACTAATGAATATTTGGATAAATATTCTATAAGAAATGGAGTAACATTTACTTCGCAACATATTGCAAGACCAAATAATCAAAATGATCTCGAAATTTACAAAATAGCAGTAAATAAATGGGTTAATGAAAAGAAAAGATTAAACTATGATGAATTACCTGAAAGGTTAATTAGACATAGTAATACTAAAACCTTCAAAAATAGATTTCAGGTTGTAAATCATATTGGGGTTTCACATACAGTTGTAGCACATATTTGTGCAGATGGACATTATTACATTCATCCTGACATTAAACAAAACAGATCTATAACTGTAAGAGAAGCAGCAAGAATTCAGTCATTTCCGGATGATTATTTTTTTGAAAAAAGCAGAACAACCGCTTTCAAACAAATTGGAAATGCAGTACCTGTCCTTATGGCTGAAGGAATTGCTAATAAAATTAAAGAAATGTTATGATTAAAACTTTTGAATTAGCAAATCCAAATCCTGAGTTTTTAATAAAATCAATTGCAGAACAAGGATATAGTTTAGAAACTGCTCTTGCAGATTTAATGGATAATTCTATCACGGCAAATGCTACCCGAATAGAAGTTTTAACTAAGATAGACACAGAACCATTTATATTGTTTCTTAGTGATAATGGTGATGGAATGGATAAAGCATCATTAAAAAAAAATATGCAATTTCCTAGTAAATCTCCGGAGGAAACAAGAGAATTAAGTGATTTAGGAAGGTTTGGACTTGGTCTTAAAACAGCCTCGTTTTCTCAAACAAGAATATTCACTGTGTTGTCAAGAAAAAGAGGAAGCGAGAAATTTTTTGGGCTTACATGGGATGTTAATCATCTTAAAAATTCCGGAAAATGGGAAATGATACTTAATTCAGATGAAGAAATAAATGAAATTATTCAACAATATACATCTATTTCAAAAGAGCACTTAAATAATTCAAATGAATTTATACCAAATACTATTGTAGTTTGGAAAGGGTTGTACAAATTTGAAAATTACGTAAATGAAAAAAATAAGCAAGTTGCTTTAAAAGAAGAAATTACAAATACAACTAGTGAATATTTGTCAATTGTTTTTCACAAATTTATGGAAAGACAAAATAATCGCTTACAAATAAGAATTAATAATACTTTAGTAAACCCTTTTAACCCATTCCCTACTGAAAATTCTAGTATAAGGGCATTAGAACCATTACAAAAAGAATTTGGAAAGGACTTTGTGAAAATTCAAGGATTTGTATTACCAAATACTAGCATCAAAGATGACACAAATACTTGGACTCCAAAAAACAAAAGTCTCATGGATATGGAAGGTTTGTATATTTACAGAGCTGACAGATTAATTTTATTTGGCGGATGGAATGGATTAATTAAAAAAATGCCAAGACTTCAATTAGGAAGACTTAAGATTGATATTGGAAATAAAGTTGATCATTTGTTTCATTTAAATGTTGCAAAATCACAAATAAATATTCCACACGATTTAAAAAACGCATTTTTAAGAGCTATTGTTGATTTAAAAACTGAAGCCCAAAAAGAATTTTTTAATCATGGTTTAAAATCATTCAAACAACGCCCAACTGAACATAGTAGCGAATTATTTTACAAAACTGCTACTAATAAAGGCGTATTGCTTAGAATCAATGATGAGTTTCCTTTATTGAAATCATTAAAGTCATCATTAAATTCTAATCAGAAAGCAGAACTTAATTTCATTCTTAAAATGAGTTCTAATTTAATAAATAAAGTTAGGCAAGTAGATAATATTCAAATTACTGGCGATACAGAAAAAGATGGCATTTCAACCGTTGAAATTATAAAATCAATAAAAGAACTTTTGAGTTTAGGTTTAACTAAAGAACAAATTAAAAAAGACATCCTACCTAATTTAGGTTTAAAAGATAATTTAACTGAAGAAATCTCAAACCTATTAAATTAATTTTCATGAATGATATAATAGAACAAATTAAAAGTCTAATTATTTCAGACTACAAAGTGTTTTTTGAAGCTAATGGTTTCGTAGATAGAGATTTTTTTGAAGGGGAAGATTTAAAAAATAAATGTAAAGAGTCTTTAAGAATAATATTTCCGATGGTATTTGGAGGAAGAACATATAATTTATCGGATAATGACTTTTATGAAAAATATACCATTGCATTACGTGATGTAAGATATAATTACAGAACTATAATGAATCCAAGTATTTCAATTCAAAATGAATATATTGATTCTTGGTTAGATGAAGAAAGAATAAATGAAATTGGGTGGCTAAATGATGAAACAATAGCTAAAACTTACAGAGGTAGATATTTAATATATTTAGAGAAAAAATTAGGCCGATCTAAGTCAATGATAATTGAAACTGATCGGTCAAGTCTAGAAATAATAAAAAAAATTGGAGACCCAAAAAACACCAATAACTTCTTTGTTAAAGGTTTAGTTGTTGGAAGTGTTCAATCAGGAAAAACATCAAATTTTAATGCAGTTGTTAATAGTTCTATTGATGTAGGTTATAAGCTTATAATAGTTTTATCTGGAATCATGGAAGATTTGAGAAAACAAACTCAAATTAGAACTGAAAAAGAAGTTGAAGGAAAAATGATTACTCAAGGATCTTTTATTGGTGTTGGTGAAGAAAATTCTTTTGGCCCTCTCGGTAAATTTGATGATGTAAAGCAAATCGTAATTCCTACTTCAAGAAATAAAGATTTTGATAGAAATTTAAAAGAATCTGAATTCAGTTTAAATCAAATAAACATACTTATTTGCAAAAAAAACACAAGTGTTTTACAAAATTTACTTTTATGGTTAAACGAATATTTAGGAAAGAATACAGATAAGCATGATATTCCTTTTTTAATTATAGATGATGAAGCAGATAATGCATCTATAAATAATCTCGGACACAAAGGAGCAGAATATGCAAATAAAATAAATGGACATATTAGAGCATTATTAGCATTGTTCAATCGAAAAACTTATATCGGTTATACAGCAACCCCTTTTGCTAATATTCTTCAAGATTGGAATAAAAAACCTGATTCTAAATGGAAAGTTAGAGACTCAAAAAATAATTGTGAATTAGAATTTGATCTTGAAGGTAATTTATTTCCCGATGATTTTATTGAATTACTTAGCCCACCATCAAATTATATTGGACCAAAAAATTTCTTTGAAACTAGGATTGAAGATGTAAAAAAAATTGAGCCTTTACTGGCAGGACCAATAAACGACTATATTGAATATTTTCCTGAAAGAGTAGAAGAACTTTCGGATGGCAGTCTTATTGGAGTAAAAAAATATATTAATAAAACAGAATTTGATAATGACCAAAATGCTAGAACTCGTTTTGGTAATTATCAAGATTATCGTGCAGTAACTAGAGCAACAACAAAATACGATAATTACCCTACTGCAATTCCTAGATCTTTAGATGAAGCAATAAAATGCTTCATTATCTCTATTGCAATAAGACAATCAAGGAGGCCAGAGCTTATTCTATCGAAGCTATTTCACCCTCATAATACAATGTTAATTCATATATCAAGATTTTCAGATTGGCAATGCAGAAGTAAAGAATTGATAAATGAAAGAATTAATAATTTACGAACCAGATTAAATAATGACACTTTAACCTCTAAAGATTCAATATTTAAAGAGTTTGAGAGAATTTGGATTAAGTATTTTGCTGATGCTGTAAATAATATTAAAGAGTATTTACCTGAAAATTATGATGATGAATATTTAACTAAGAAAACATTTCTTGAAGTAAGAGATTTATTAGTATCAGCTATCAATGGTATTGAAGTAAAAGCTGTAAATACCGTTGAAAAGGATGTGCTTGATTACGAAAGTGGTGAGAAAAAATACATCGTTATTGGAGGAAACAAACTTTCAAGAGGATTTACGCTAGAAGGCTTAACAATAAACTACTTTATCAGAAATACAAATTATGCAGACACTTTATTACAAATGGGGAGATGGTTTGGTTATAGACCCGGTTATTTAGATTGTTGTAAATTATTTACTACTTCAGATTCATTTGAAAAATTTGATCAGGTAACTTGGACAATTGAAGAATTAGAAGAAGAATTTAGAAAATTGTCAAGAGATAAAAAAAAACCTAAAGATTATGCTACTAAGGTTTTAACCCATCCAGGCACATTGCAAATTACAAGACCCGCAATTTTAAAAAATGCTATTACTGAAACTTGGTCATATGAAGATAAATTAGTCCAAACTACCGAATTTGAATTAAGAGCTGATAAAATTTCAAATTCATGGGATAACTTTAAAAGTACATATCAAAAATATGCATCTGAATTTAAATTTGATAAAGATAAAAATTTTATTATTTTAAAAAAGGATACTCAATCTTTAGAAGATTTTTTGAATTCAATTTCAACTCCTACTAGTAAGTTCGAAAAAAATGCAATAATTAGATTTATTAAATTGTGTAATAACTACGATAAGCTTACTAATTGGACAATTGCAATTAATACATCGGGGTCATCAAGAGAAATTCCCAAAGAATATACAGGATTTAATACCGTAGTTAAATTAACAAAAAGAGGTGGGCCAAAAGAAGGAAGTAATAGATTTTATAAAAACCTATTTGATTCAAATATTTTTACAGCTTCAGGTAATTCATCTAACATAGTTACTAGTCCTTCAGATTTAAGTTTAGTATTAACAGAGTCCGAAAAGAATCAAGCAGAAGAAAAGTTCAGGTCTGATAATCCGGGTAAAAACCCACCAGAAAGAATTTATCGGGAAAAAATGAAGGATAATGATGGTCTGATGGTAATTTATCTGATGGATTTAAATGAGATTTTTCATAATTCAGAATTAAAAATTAAAGCAAATAATGAAAACATTGATTTGAATATTCCACTTGTTGGTTTTGCTATTGGAGTACCTCCATTGAAAGTTAATATTGGAGGACAATATCTAGTCAACAAGCATATATTGGAAAATATTGAAAATAATCCTGTGGAAATAATTTTTGAAGATGACGAAATAGATGATGAATTTGAAGGAATTGAATCTGAAATTTAATAATAATGAATAAAGAAAAAATAGAAAAAATCTGGATTGATATTATCCATTCAGGAAAAGGAGAATTCGAGTATCAGTTATTATCAAAACTAACAATTCCTCAATTAAACATTGGCTACAATAAAAAAGGACAAAGATGTTTAATTTTAGAATTACCCTTAAAATTTGATAAGGCATTTCAACAATTTGAAAAAGAAAATCTTTCTTTGAAATATTTTTCTAAAGAAAGATGCTTATGTATTGTTTTAAATGATGAATATTTTAAAGATTTATTTGACGATTTAATTTTATCTATCTACAATAAAATTTTTAATATTTCTAATCCTGAGGAATATTCAGATTTATTTATTAAACATTTTTTTAAATGGAGTTCTTTTTTCGTAAATAAAAAAAACGATGGCTTGACAAAAGATGATGTTAAGGGTTTAATAGGTGAACTTATTTATTTGAAAAATCTATTAATTGACACTACCTTAGATGTTGATGATGTTTTATTGTCTTGGAGAGGTCCTTATGATGATGGACATGATTTTGTCTTTGATTTTACAGATTATGAAATTAAAACAATAGAAAAGACAAAAAATAATGTTCGTATATCAAGTGAATTTCAATTAGATTCCGAAAAAGGAAAAAAAATAGAATTGGTGGTAATTTCTGTTGAGTTTGACATCGATAATGGCATAAGTTTAAAAAGTATAACTAATGATATAAAATCAATAGTTTTGGATAAATTAGGAGATAATTCATTTTTTATTACTGCATTATCTCAAAAAGGTTTAACTATTGGAGACTTAGATCAATATGAAATTTATCGTTTTAATCCTATTTCAGAAACTACATATGATAGTTCGAATGATGCATTTCCAAAACTAATTAAATCAAAATTGCCTGAACAATTAAATAAATTAAATTACAATATTAGATTAAACTTAATTGAAGAATATATTATAAATAAAAAACATTATTAGATGGAAGTTCAAGAATATCTAAAATATAGAGTTGATTTACTTAATGAATCACAAGATGAAGAAGGATTTATTAATGAAAGTTCTTTTATAAATAACATTATTCCATTAATGTTAGATGCAAAATTAATCGATACTGAAGATTTTACTGAAACCTATTACTCAACAGAAATTGATAGTTCAACTATTAAAATTAATGGTTACATAATAAATGATTCAGGAGAGAGATTACAATTGTTTATATTAAATGACGAATCTATCTCATTAAATTGTAATAATCTTGAAATTTCGCTTAAAGAATATTATGATACTATATTCAAAAAAGCAATAAACTTTACAAATAAAGCAATTAAAGGTCACTTAAATGACATTCAAGATATCGGTGCTATAAATGCATTGATAAATCAAATGTCTTCGTCTTTGGGAGCTGATCAATTTGATGTTGTTGAGATTTTTTTAGTTTCTGCTACCGCTACAGTGAATAATTCAGGTTCTATTACTCAACCTAAAAGGATTGATTTCAAAGACGAAAAAATTAAAATTAAATACACTAAAAATAGAGAATCTGTTGAAAAAGAAATTCTATTAATGAAAAGACTTATAGATTTGAACTTTTTATATAGTGTATTAATTTCGCAAGGTAATAGAGAAGCATTAACTATTAACTTTGAAGAACAATTTGATTTCAAAATTGAAGCTATTAAGGCAGCAGATGAAACAAATTTCGAATCTTATTTATGTGTTTTACCAGCAACTATTCTTGCTGAATTATATAAACGATTTAGCTCAAGATTACTTGAAAAAAATGTTCGCTCATTTTTACAATTTAGAGGTGTAAATCTAGGAATGAGAAAGACATTAACAAAAGATCCTGAAAAATTTATTGCATTTAATAATGGCTTAACAATTACTGCAAGTAATAAGGAAGAAGAAACAATTAATGGTAAATTTTACATAAAATCATTATCGGACTTTCAAATCGTAAATGGTGGACAAACAACTGCTAGTATATATTTTAGTCAAAAAGACGGAATAGATATTAGTAAAGTAAAAGTTATGGCAAAAATCAATGTCGCCAAAAATGTAACTGAAGAAGATTTGAATGAACTCATATCAAATATAAGTGAATATTCTAATTCACAATCAAAAGTTACTAATGTAGATTTACGTTCAAGAAATCCTAATTTAAATAAAATCAAAGCATTATCAGAGAGTATCATAACACCTTCTAGTCGTAAATGGTTTTTTGAAAAATCTAAAGGAGAATTCAATACTAAATTAAGAATTGCTGGTTCATCTGGTAAAAATAGGATTGAAAAAGAATATCCAAAAGAATATCGTTTTACAAAAGAACAACTAGGTAAATATTATTCTTCATGGGGTGATGAACCATATAAAGTAAAAAAAGGTGGTGAAGCAATTTTTAGAAAATTTCTAGAAGATATTAGTTCAGAAGAAAATTCAAAGAAAGTAAATATTGACAGAAATTTTTATGAACTTTTAATTTCTAAAATTATATTATTCAAATCTTTAGAGAACATACATGGCACAAGAAATAATGCTATTGGTCAATTGCGTTCTGCAGTAGTTCCTTATGCAATTTCTATTTTATATGCTCATACAGAGGGAAATAAAAAAAATGATAAAACATTTGATCTTTCCAAATTGTGGAATAAAGAAGGCGTTGAAGATGACTTGGAAGTTTATTTAAAATCACTTATGATTTTAATAAATGATTTGATAAAAAAATATGCGAAAAGTGATGATCTTGGTGAATATAGCAAAAAGAAAGAATTGTGGGATGATATTTCAACATCAAAAGAAATTACGGAATTTATTCAGTCAAGTAATTCGATACAAATTTTCGATAAGTATTCAATATCAAAGAAAGAATTAGAAAAAAGATTGAAAGCAAACTTAAATAATAAAGAAGTTGATTTTAATTTTTTAAAAGATAATGTAGATATTCATTACAGAACAACTAATTTTTATAAACATATAACTTCGAATTTATATGATACTTTAAGTACAATTGAAAAAGAGAGACTCTCAAATATAATCTCCCTAATTCAACAAAAAAAAGAAATATCATCAAGTTTAATTGAGTTTAATAAAAATTTATTGAATTCAATTAGAATTAATCATCCTGAAATTTTAGACAGTTACAATGGTGAATACAACGAATTAATATTAATAAGTTACAATTACATTAATGCTAAATACAATGGAATTATAAATAAAAATGAAGATATAGTAGTTGGATTTAATAAAATTGGAATAATAGCAAACCAAAAGGGAATAAAATATTCTTCAGTTTTTAATGAAATAGGAAAGTCATTAGCTCAAGGTATATCACCTACAATTGGTCAATTATTTTATTCGTCAAATTATATATCCACTATTCAACAATAAAATATTTTATCAATGAAGGATTAGAATTATCGAATCCAATATTTCCAGATAATTCGAATAATATAATTTCTTGTATCTCATCAATCTTAATGTTTTTATTATATTTTAATTTAATATAATTTGAAATATCAATTAAAGAAAATGGATGAGTGCTTTTCTGTAATGAATTCAAAATCATTTCAGCATTAGTAATATTTAATATCATTTTATCATTTTCTAACATATAATACTTGTACGTCGATTTATCAAAAAAAACAGTATTTTTTAGTTCATGATAAATTGTCTTATTTATATCGGTAACTGAATATATATTATTTGGTTCTAAAAGATTTAATTTTAATAAAATTTCTCTTGATTTTAGCTTGGCACCTCTTTTCAATATTTCTAAAATTTGTTCTCTCAATTTCATAATAAATAATTTATTAAAACAAAATTCTAAAATAATTTTGTCAAATAGAGTCAAAACACAAGTTAATTAATTTAATTAACTATTATTTTATAAATTTGTAAAGTATTTCGAACCCATTAAGGGTACCAACCGAGTGAAGACACCACGGTGGTAAAACAATACGGGCCCGTCCGGTCAAAATAAACGTAAGTTTACCCAGACACCTTATTTATCGGAATACAAATAACGATTGTTTAACTAAATCCTTATTTGTATGAAAAATTCAATGCAAATTACTTTGAAAAACCAAGCCTTAATAAAAATAGAGGCTACGGTAAAAAAAACAAATGACACTTTCGTAAAAGTGTATGACCTTCAAGATGGTACTTCGCCATTATTTCTTGAAATTAAACATAAACAAATTAACACTGTTTTGGAGCTAACAAAAGTATCTCCTTTTGTGCTATTGTATTTTGATGATGATCTGAAATTTACTGGAGCTGCATATAGCTTAAATGGTTCAGACAGTTCATTTGGTGTTGGTACTTTGTACAAAAAAATTCTATTACTGAACTACCCTATTTCTTTTGTGTTAGAGGACGTTTTGAATTTAACTTTTATCTCTTAATTATGCAATATATTATGTCTCGCTATGGTGGTCATGCTATGGTCATTGGTAAAGGAAAAGCAAGTAATGAAAAATTACCTGAAGATCAATCATTGAAAAATATGTTTGATAATTATGCTACCGAAATTATTCCACAACATTTTTTCATATCCTCTTATGATGCACTTCCGGAATGGATGGGAGGAATGGATAAATTGTATTTTCCTAAAACAGTAAAGTTGGGAACAATAGAACATCGATTTAATGAAGTGTTCAGTCAGTATGATACAACTGCCACGACTGATATCTACATTGCTAACCATCAATATTCCAATTTATTTGCGGTTTTTATTAAAACACACAAGGAATCATTAAAGTGGATTGTCGATGGATACCAAGAACGTTATGATTATGTTTTACTAGTCCTCATAAGAAATAAGGACTTAAATTATGATCAAAGTTTAAGCAAAAACACCGGGTATATCGAAAAAATTCTACTAATATTATTTTACAAAATGGGATTAACCTATGAAGGGGATATTGAAGAATTTAATGCTTCTAAAACCTATTTAGGAAAGAAAATATCAAAAGAATTTAAAGAAAATATTATTAAAAAGCTGGTAGGAATTGAAACCGATGAGGATTTAAGTAAAATTCTACTAGAATATGAAACTATAAAAAAATAAAATCACATGAGTATCAATATAAAAAATTTAGACGAAAAATGGTATGAACATAAACTGTTCATAAATGGTTATGGAAAATTTCCTTATATAATTTTAAAAACAGGTCATGCTATTTACATGCAAATACCAATTCAATTTAATATAAATGGAGATTTTGTCAATAATCCGGGTACCAACATAGAAGGAGTTAGTAGTCAGTCACTTTCAGATTATGAAATTGACAAGAAATCTGAACTTCACGAAAGGATAATAGAACATTGCAAATGGGTAAAATCTAGAATGGAAGCTGATAAAAATCGACAAGCAAAAATATGCCTTGTTGAGGGGCCAGAAATAGCCTATTTTTTTGAAGGAGATGAGGCAACTTTTTCAACTTCAATCCCATATGGGGGAACACTTGTAACACAAGAAAATAAAATAATAGCAATGAATGTTCAACATTATATTTAAAAAAGATGGAAACAAATGCAAATCCAATGTTCAAACATATTAATGCAACATTAGGAGAAAAAGTTGAAATTTTAGCAACAAATCCTTTTAGATATTACTTAGCTCCAAACCTTTGGATTGGGCGAAATGAAAGTAGAATAGATGAGTTAAATTCTTTACTTAAAGAGGCAGAAGAAAATGAAAATTTTGAATTATGTGCTAGAATTAAAGAAGTAACAAAAAAATTAAGGAAAATATTTTTAAAAAATGTTTTAGTTGAAATTGTTCACTCAGACATGATTAAAATTTGTTTTACAACTTTAGTAATAAGAATTGATCGAATAAATAAAAAATATGGAGATTTAATTGACTTTATGAGCGAACATAAATTGTCAGGAGTTTTTAATGAAAAAATATTTTGTACTAGCGATATGTCATCTGGACAAGAATTAAATAATATAGTAAGAAATGTACTTAACCCTTTAGGCTTTGTCGAAAACGATGATTATTGTTGGCTTTCTGAGCAATTAACAGTTGGTCACGATTCTTCTTCTCATGATATTATTCATAAAGAGCATCCTGATATCAAAAACATAGATTGGTTGGGTAGTGTAATATTGGAAAATGGAAATTGGATTTGTTTCATAGATTCAACTCAAGACTCAATAAATAAAATAATACCAAACTTATTTTATAAATATATGAGAAGGTTTAATCTGGATAAATTAAAATTAAACCCAACGATTGAAAAGATAACAGATAAAAATTTGTATTTCAAATTAGAAAATCAAAACGAATTATTGTCATTTGATCTCAATACACTTTTTGTACTTAGTGAAATCAGATATGACTTTAAATTATAACTGAATTGAAATATAAACGATTATGAAAAAACATAATACTAAAGACAATATTTTTGAAGCTTGGGATGAACTAATTTTTTTGTTAGAATGTCTGGAAAGTATTGTTGAAGATAAAGAAATCATTAGAGGAATAATAGCTACCCAACTCCTAAAAAAAGAAAAATGGGAATTATTCTATGAAAGAAAGTTTTGGAATATAATAGAATCTCAACAATTGATTTCTAACAACTGTAAAGTAACCAAAACACTTATATTGAAATGGGAAGAATTAATAATTGAATCCTATTTTTATCTTCAACAAGCAAGAAAATCAGGAGGAACATTGGGGAATAAAATTGGCCCGATATGGTCATTTCATAAAAGGGAAAAAGAAAAATACGAAAACATCATATTAAAATTAGACATTAAATAAAGTGAAAGAAGAAATTAAGAAAGATATAATAATAGGAATTATTACACCATGGGGTGTATCTCTAATGAGTAAAAAACTTGAAAATTGGTCTGATGTGGATATTAATGGATTTATGTCAATACATTATATTACAGTTAGAACTTCAAAAGAAAATTACGAAAAAGCCTATAGGTTTAAAATAATTCCAGTGGATGATAAATAATTTTATAACACCAGTTGACTTTTCAAAATCTTTTATCTATTAATTAAAAAAGAGAATTACTCTGACAATATTAGTTAAAAACAAAGTGGTTAATTAATTCCCCAATAATTATCTAATTTCTTCTTTCTACTATATCTTAAGACTAATTCTCTTTAATTAAACTTTAATTAATAGAGATAGATTTACTATGCAATCAAAAGAATGGAATACCAAAAAAGAGATATTAGAACTATACCCAATATCATTAGCAACCTACAAAAGGAGAATTAAGAATATTGATTCTTCTAAAACAAAATTCATAACTTCTAAAACAGGTTCACCAACCAGGTTAATTCATCATTCAATATTGGATGAGTTATTCCGAAAGAGAAGACGATTAAGCTCTAAAGAATTTGAACAAACTATTAAATGGGTTAGAAATAACCATTGGAACTTTTTAGGAAACATTGTTCCTATAAGCTCCACCATTGAGGATTTAAAAAACAAGATGAGGTTCTTTTTTGAGGAACTCAAATCATTACAAATGGAGAAAAACCAAATAATCTTGTTTTACACAATCGAAATGAACCCAAACGACAATTACTACCATGCACATTTTTTAGTTGATTGTGCAAAAGATATGCTCGTTCTGGGGGATATTGAAGATAAACTTGCAATCATCTGCGAGCCAAACACAAAAAATGAGTCCAGAATTCATCTTGAAGAATATGACATGAAATTTGGAAAAGATGGAGCAATATATTCATCTAAAGAGGAGAGATATTTTTATGAAATATTGGGTTAACTAAATTATATATGTAATGAAGTTAAAAAAACTAAGGCACTATCTAGAATGAGCTTTAATTGCCTAAAATTAGCACTTTAGATAGCGCGCAATTAAAATATCCGCTCTAGTTTTGTCCTCGAATTCAGGTGGCCACCCATTCAAAAAAAAATTAATAACTAAATAAAAAAATAACTATGCCAAATTGGTGTTTAAACAAAATTAAAATTTCAGGTAATATAAATAACCTTTATAAATTAAGTCAAATATTTGAAAAATTAAAAGAACATGAAGATAATGATATTGGATTAATTGAAAGCTTAGTCGGAAGTGATCCTTCAATTTCGGAAGAAGACTATAATAATGAAGGATGGTTTGAATCTAATATCAATTATTGGGGAACTAAATGGGATGTAGATTACAAAGAAATTATTTATATAAATAATAATGAATTTATTTCTCTTGAATTTGATACAGCTTGGTCTCCACCTGTAGAATTTTGCGAATTACTTTCAAAAAAATATGGAGTAAGTGTGAAAATAAAATATATTGAAACCGGATTGGCGATTAGCGGAATATATGAAATAAATGATAAGGGAGTAGTAATAAGATGCGAAGATTACGGAAATATACTGGAAGGTATTTATCAATATGACAAGTCAATGTTCTGGGATGAAATTGAAAATCGCATTGAGGATAATATTATAGACATTTCGAAAATTGATATAGAAAATAATCAATTTTTTAATAATATGCCTTTCTTGACAAAAGATGATATAATTAAATTCAGAAATATTATAGGAAAAATAATAAAATAGATTAAAAATATAAGATGGAAAATATACTTAAAGAAACAAAAATAACTAAATCAGATATTGTTGAATTAGTACTTGATGAATTAATTAACTCAGAAACTATTAATGATGAAGAATATAAATTAGCTTTAATCAAAACCAACTTTGAATTAATTCAAAAGCATTGTAAAAATAACATTAAACAAGTTCTTGAACACTTATCAAATATTGATGATATGGAACTTGATGATATTATTTATTTTTTTGGTTTTGACACAAAAAAATTTATAACTGAAGCAATAAATTAAATCAACAAATAATTTTACTCTTTCTTTACTTTTCCATCTTTAACTATATTTATTATAGTATAGATAATGATGGGTTAGTAATGACCGGCAAAGCCAACCATGAGAAAAAGAGGAGATGAAGTTGGCGAATTTGAAATCTATATATAAAACAAAAATCCTCATTGAACGGAGCCGGATAAATGGGGTCGAAGATATTCTCTGTAAATACTAGTGGGACTGAATAATCAGTTGAGCAACCAGGGCACCTTCAAGTGTCGCAAGCTAAAATCCTAGCTTGCCCCAGCCCAGCTCGAAACAAGAAATTTTCCATTTTCTTAGCAGAAAATAGAAATTATTTACATCTACAATCTTTAATTGTAACTTTTAAGTTCTTTTTTAAAGTCAGTATAATATCATCCGCCTTCTTCATGTCGTTTAAAAACTTTTTATCCCGATTTAGTTCTAATGAAGTTTTAATCGCTTTTATTAAATAATTCATAGCATCATTGTCGGTGTTAAAATCTTTCACATTTATTGTAAAAGTTAAATTTGAGTTCTTTAGTTTTTCCATAGTTATAGTTTTTATTGATAAATATCATCACATTAAAAAACTATAGGTTTCATAGTAAAAATTTATCATCTGTATATGAAAACGAGAATTACAATTATCTTTTTCAAAAACCAAACAATAAAATAAGGGTGTAAATTGTTATAATATAAACCCCCAATTTTATGAAAACATTATCGCTAACATTAATGATGTTTGTGTTAACCTCATTTAACACATCAAAAGAAAAAGAACAAATAATCTTTAAAGATGAATTTGGCAAACTTGCTATCAAAAAAGATTTTATAGTAATTGATTATTCAACGGATAAATACCTTCAAGGAGAAGGTAAATATGTTCAGATGTTGGTATTCTTAGACAAGAAAAATTACTTAGGTTCAGTATCTGAAAAGGAATTTAATCAAAATAAATCTACATTAATTAAAAAGTATCAAGAAGAGGCAAAAAAGAAAATGCCGGTGTTTGATTATACCAACAAATCTTTGAGAATAGAGCAAAAAAATAATAGACATTATTTCTTCTATTATGAACAATTAATTGAACTTGATTTTGGTAGATTGATGTCTGATGGCAGATATTGTGTCGGCGGACACAACAGTGAACTACAATGTAAAGAAAAAAACATCATTGTAACCTTGTATTATGATGGTGTTTACAAATATGGAGAACGAATATTGAAAGATGAAAAGGACAATATAAAATCAAGAGTTGATTTTGGTTCAGAACATAGAAAATCAGCTATTTATTATTGATTTAAATCCAAACTTATTACAGAAGTAATCAACTGATGTATGGCGAACTTTTCGAGAAGATATAAATTTTCTAAAATAGGATTGAATCAAAGAAAAAAACCAAAATAAATAATCACCTTTAGCAGTATTTGTGAGTTTACAAAAGTTTTTTAATTCTTTGTTTTACAGATGAAGAATTCTTGAAACAATTTATTATTTCTTTTAATTCAGGCGGGTCAATTATGCCTTTTATTACATAGTGAAAATCCTGTACAGGATATTTCTGAAAAAATAAGTTTTTATCAATGTCTTTTAGCCAACAACCATGGAGGTATGTGTCTTTTGAAAAGGAAAAACTTGTAGTTGAATCAATAATGTTTCCTGCTTTAAAGCAATATGTAGTTTGTTGCGCTTGATGTAAATCAACACATCCATGATTTACAATTGTTCCTGTTGGAAAATATTCTATACTTGAAGGTAAAGATACTATTAACTGTAAGTCATCTATTTCTTTTAAAACAAGAAAGAACTTGTCCTTAGAAGTTCCATTTTCAAAAACATAATTTGGAATATGTAGTAATGTACCGTCATGCATCATTAACAAATTCTAAATCCTTTCAAACTTGACTCAAGTTCTTTGTGATGATTATAGATAGAAAGTTTAATTGGTTCATTTTGAATAATTTCTTCAAAATTTAATTCAATATTTGAACTATTCTTAATTCCCATTTCGAACATTTCCAAAAGATTATGTCTTGAGGCAGTATTGTACCAAAGGGAGTCTTTTTTATGGGTAAAGTTTATTAAAACGTATGCTGGTTCGTTTTTTACTGTTTGTGTCAATTTATCTAAAAGATTCAATTCATTATCAGAAAATTCATCATCACTAAACTCTTTTTTAGATTGAATATATCTTTTGTTTTCAAAGGTATTTATTTTGATGTAGTCCTTTAAGATAATAGGTTCGTCAGATAAATCAATAAAAATATCTTGTGCTACTGGACCTAACTGCCAAACTTCATATTTAAGATTTAAAAATGGTAAACCAAATTCTTTAATTGAAAATTCGTCTAACAGATATAGAATTTTTAAAAGTTTAGTTTTAGATAAATCATCAATTCTATCTGCTAAATAGATGATAGTATTCCCTAATTTTTCTATGTCGTTTTTGAAATACATATATTATTTTATAAATTATTGATTTTCAACAACTTAAATTAATATCTTTTGTAAATAGAGTTATTTAATTAACAAAGTTAATCATTTATTATTAAAAGACAATATTATTTTGTTATTTGATGTTCTTAAATTCGTATCAAATTGATTTTGAAAGTAATTACTATTTGCGTTCCGGCGCTTGGTGAGGTTTCAAACTTCGGAAATGATTATTTTTTTGTTAAAGATAAAATTCTTGCGAAAAGTAAAAGTAAAAGTAAAAGTAAATTTACTGCAAAATTCTCAATCTTGTCAAACTCATGTTGTAAGCAGTTTTTAAATTTCTTTAGTTACTCTCTGATAGAATCATTGAATTTTTTTTTCAAAATCCTCAATAAGGTTCTTTAATCTTTATTTCCAATCTAAAACACTATAAGGGGTAAATTTTATATTGTGAACTATGTCAGTATTTATATGTTCAAAAGAATTTTCTCTGATAGTTAGATAAATAGGTCTATATACAGAAGAATGTTCCTTTCTAGGTGTGGTATTTTTATTCCGTAAAGGTTGGTTAAGAATTGCAAAACCGTCTATAATTTCTAAATTATGAGTATCAAATTCATAATCCTCAAAACTATTTTGTCTTACCTCAATTTTCCCTTCCCCTTTAGTGTATTTTACGTTGTCAATAAAAAAACTTAAACCATCATAAATACTTAAATCATAATTGTAATATTCTGCAATTGGTATACGATATGCTCCCATGTATTGAACTTCACCACGGAATCTTGCTCTATCATATTTGCCAGAGAACATATCCTTAAATTTAGAATTATTAATACTGACTTCTTTATCTTTTGCTATTTTTAATCTCTCCTTTTGTTCTTTAATTGCAATTGCCTTTTGTCTTTCAAGTCGAGCTAATTCTTTTTGTTTTGCAATTCGAGCTAGTTCTTTTTCCTTTTTGATTTTTCCTTCTCTTTCTATTTTCTTTTTCTTCTTCCATTCTTTGTAGGATGAACGAATACGAGGTGAAAAAATAACTAGTAATAAAACAAAAATGGAAGTTGCAATTATTATGTATATCAATTCCATATGGGTTTAGTTTAAATTGCTTACAACGTTTTGCGGCTTCAAGAAGTGGCGAACTTCGTAACCGCTTAATTTCCCACTAAGATAAAAAAACTTGCTAAAAAAACGTGAATTTACCACATTTTTCGCCATTTCTTGAAACCGCTGTTATGTGACGGTTTTTTTGTCAAACTCTTCTGAATCACGCTTTGTAAAAGTGTTAATCATACTTTTATCTTCCATGATGCTTGAGAAATCTTTCAATATTAATTTCTTGTAATCTTCGTTTTCTGGATTTATATTTTTCCAATTGAATCCATTTCTATTACTTGTAGCATATTTTTTAAAATTCACTTTGAACTTTCCTTTTTCTAAATCTATTTCGTCAACGTCAATAATATAAAGCCGTTTTAATCGCAGTGAACTATTAACAAAATTTGGATTTATTGCCATGTTTACACCCTTAAATCTTGTTTGAATGCTTGGATACATCAATATGTCGGTGGAAAGTTGATGTTTGGAAAAAATGGTTCGATGAGCTAAACTTGCTGAAATAGAATAATCATCAGACTTAATAAATGAATCATGAAGAAATTTAATTAAAGTCAAAACACCTTCTTTTTGGTCTTCACTTAATGCACCTTTGAACGGTTCGTTAAGTTTTTCCTTTTCAGATTTGCTAAGTTCACCAAAGAAATTTTCTTTATCCAATTCTGTGTGAAGAAAATTTTGAAACACCAAATCTTCTTTTCCAGGAATTAATTCCCAACTTGAAATGCAATAATTTTTTTCTACAAAATCCCTATCTTTCACCACTTCTAAAAGAGCTACCAAAGGATTGTCAGAACAATAAAAAACAGGATAATTCGGGAAATTACATCTTCCAAATTTTGTAACGTTGATTGGCGGGTAACTGTGTTCGGAAAATAAATTAATATTTGTGAAGGAATCGAGCTCTCTTACCCGAAAAATACCAAGTGGAAATTTGCTGGGTTTGATTAGAGTTAGCAAATTGGGAAGAATTTTAAACTCACTGAAAATTATTTTTTGAACACTTTCAATGTAATCGTCAACGGATATGTTTTCTTTAAAAACTGGCCACTCAGCAACTTTCAATTTTTCTAAGGCAACATTTGCTTCTTTTAATGTTGGGTAATTTGAATAATCTTGTTCCATTCAGATATTTGATTGATTTCAGGTGCGTGTCATTTTTCAGAGATTTAAAACTGTCACATAACTTCTTTATTCTCTCTTGTTCTGGACAGGTATACTGTCAATTTGGAGAGATAGGCGCAGGTTTTTTGCTTTTTATTGTGTTTATATTAATTTAATCAAATATAATATTTTTTTGTTGGTAAAACTACCTCGTATTTAGTTTAAGTTAATTCTGATTAATATCTCAATATTATTAAGTCTTGTTATTTGATTAACCTCAAAATATTCTAAATAGGTTGCATTTCAATCTAAAAAAAAATCAAAATCTCCGCAAAATAATGGTATAAAAAAAGTTGAGCATTCGGTTTTGCTCAACTTTTTGCTCAACTTTTTAATAAGAAACCCTTGTAAATACTGATACTTACAAGGGTTTTGTTGTGGTCCCACCTGGTATTATTCTAATTAAATATTGAAAAAGCCTTTTCCTACAATATGTTCTGCTCTTTCTTCACCTTTTATTCTAATATACTTATAAAATTCTTTTTCAGTCTTGTGACCAGAAAATAACATAATATCAAACACAGGCATTTTTTTCAAATACATATTGGTACAAAAACTTCTTCTTGCGGTATGGGTCATAATTAAATCATGTTTAGGAATCATCTCTATGACTTTTTTGCCTCCTTTGGTAAACTCACACTTAATTTTTTTTGTAAACCCTAAACTTTTTCCGAGCTCTTTTATATTTTCGTTTATATCGGGTTCGTTAAGTTTATTAGGAGGTAGATTATTATGTCTTAATCTCATTATTTCAGATATTTCTTTTGTGATGGGACACAGCACATCTGTTTTAGTTTTTGATTGTCTAATTTTGAAATATTTAACCCCTTTTAAAGTGATAATATCATTTTCTGTTAATCCATTATAATCACTGACTCTTTGACCGATGTAGCAACCAATTAAAAAAATATCTCTTGCTAATTCCATTGTTTTGTTTCCGGACAAATCCGCATCAAACATTTTTTGCAATTCTTTTTCGTTAAGATAAATTGCGGTAGTTTCCTCAGTTGGATAACAAAAATCTTTAATAATAAAATTGGAATTATTGATTAAACCTCTATTAACTGCTTCAATTAAATATGTTTTTAAATTTTTAAAATGTTTGCTTAGTGAATTTTGTTGATGGTCGTAATATTCTTCAAGAAATGTACTAAATAAATTAACAAACTTTTTATCAAATGAATTAAATGTAATTGATGTCCTATTGACTTTTGAATACATTTCTAACTTTATTAAAGTTTGTCGGTAAGATTTATATGTTTCAATTGTTATTCTCTTCTTTTTATTTTCTAACAATTCATAAGCAAATTCAATAAATGTAATATCTTTTTCAGAAGTAATTTCAATAGTATTTTTATTCAGTAATTTGTCTAAATATGACTTTAGAAGTTCATTAGTTACTTCTATTTGTTCAGATATAAATTTAGAATATTCCTTTGTTAATGAAGTATCTAGGAAATTTAATAAATTATTAACTTCCCGCGCATTTACCAATAAAGATTTGTTTGATTTTATTCGTTGCTTATTAAAGTCCCAATCGTCATAACATGCTTTAAAACCAGTAGAATATTTTAATTTTTTTCCGCCATAAGAAAAAATTAAATTTATGGGACTTTCTTTTTTTTTGTCCTTTTCCATATTAACATTCGTTTCTTTGAATGCAAATCTTACAACACCAGAATTGTTTTTGATTGATTTTTCCATAAATTTATTCATCTGTTACAAATATAGAAAAATAATGGGGGACTTGAAAGGGGACTTGAAAATCAATATTTATATTAATGTAATTTAATTAAAATATATTAAAACAAATTAAATGTAATTGATTTACAGGTTGTTAATACATAAAAAAAACAAAACAAGTAAACTAAGATTAATAAAAAAAGGTACTGGAGGTACCACAAAAAAATTCTCTAATCACTTATAAATTAAGTAGTTAGGGATTTTTTGTTTTATAAAAAAACCACTTGCCTTAACAAGTGGTTTTAATAATAACTAACAAATACAAAAATATTATTGTTTCACTAATTTTAAAGTTGTTTCTCTATCGTAAGTGTCGGTTACTTTAACAAGGTAAATTCCGCTGTTTAAATCACTAATTTCAAATTGTGATTCACTACTATAATTGTTTTTAAAACATTTTACCATTTGTCCAGTAATTGAATAAATTTCTACTTTACTGGTTTTTTGATTTAAAGTAAAATAATTAGAAGTTGGATTTGGCGAAAGTGTAATAGATTTACCAATTTCAATTTCACTAGTGTTTAATGATGGTAATTTGTTTCCAAAAATTAAAAACTGACCTGAATTAATTGAAATAGGGGCATTTACATCAGTTACATTTATACTTGAATTATCCATCAAATTATACCATATTCCAGTATAGGGAAATGACGGAACGATAGTTAAATTAGCGACTGAAAAATTGGCTAACACTACTACATTTTTTAATTGTGTAGACGGTAAGTTATTGTCATAAATGTAGATTCTTTGCTTCACATTATTTCCGTCTGGACTAATTGCATAGCTTCCTTCAAATACAGGTTCATTAATTTTTAGAGTAATCATTTTAGACCAATCGTTATAAATTTTAACTCTTTCTGCAACTCCTAACCAGTTTCCAACCCATTGAGGTTGGGGTTTGGTGTTGAGCTTACAATCTCCTGGAATAGGATCAAAATCGGTATTTACAGTTCCATTGTTACAATCGTAAATTGAGTTTTGCATCCCTAAAGAAGCAAAATGCCAAATCATTTTAGGTCCTGGAACTAATAATGAAGTTGCCCCGATTGCGGACATTCTTCCTAATGCGTTGTTCAAATTTCCAAAAGGAGAAGCTGTACCGCCAGAATTTCCATAAGTAATTGCACTATACATTAATCTTTCTTTATCATGGCTTTCTGGATAACCCATTACTCTTTTTCCTAAAAATCCAGCGTGAGCATCACTACCAATTCTATATATATCTGCTCCATTAGCATATCCTTCAATAAGTTGTGTGTAGGCATAGGTCATTTCGCTCCACATCATAACACCTTTACTTGGGGTTTCTGATAATCGATAATTAGCCCACTCTTTTTCTTCATTATCTGAGCCTAAATGTTCAAAAATTGCATAATGAGTTGGATCTATACTCCATGAATAATCTACATAATTTTTTAGAATATCCACTCTATCTTGTTGATAAGCATTGGTATTAGCTTCGCTACCAGTAGCATTTTGTGTAAAACCTTTTGTTAGATCCCAACGGAATCCATCAATTTTAAATTCTTCTATCCAATGTTTAATTACTCTTTTTACATAGGTCTGAGTTCGAGATTGTTGATGATTAAAGTCACTCCCTACACTGTAACTATGGGTAGCTACCATATTAAAATAGGGACTATCAGAAGCAGGTCCTCCCCAACCGTCACCATCAGGATCATTCATCCACATTCGGTTCATTGCATTTCTTCCAAAAGCATGGTTTAAAGCAACATCTAAAATTACTGCTATTCCATTTTGGTGACATAAATCTACAAATTCCTTAAATTTTTCTTTAGTACCGTAGAATTTATCTAATGCTAAATGATAAGAAGTATTATATCCCCAACTTTCGTTTCCTTCAAATTCCATTATAGGCATTAATTGAATTGCATTTACCTTTAGATTTTTGAAATAGTTTATTCTGTTAATCAAACCTTGGAAACTTCTGGTTTCATCAAAATCTCTGATTAATACTTCATAAACAATTAAATCCTCTTTTTTAGGTTTGGTAAAATTAGTTACCTGCCAATTGTATGGTGTTTCCCCTGTTTTTAACACCGAAACTTCTCTTTCCTGTCCTGAAGGGAAAGCTGGAATATTTGGATAACTAGAAGCTGGAATATAAGGATCGTCAAATGGTGATAAAACTAAAGTTGAATATGGGTCTGCGGTTTTTACCAATACAGGTGAGCCTAAAATTGGAGTCATATCTACCACCCAATATTGATAATTGTAATTTACTCCAGGGGTAAGACCCGATAATTCTAACCAAAATTTACCAGTAGTAGGATCTTTTTTCATTGCATCGTTGGTCGATGGTTGATAGTTATTAAAACTTCCAGCCACATAAACAAAATCTTTTCCAGGTGCATCTAAAACCAAAGTTGCCTTAGAGGTATCGGTATTGTAATTTATTCCTTCAACTAATGTATTTGAAGGTAAAGCTTGATTAATAGTTGTTGGATTTACTAATAAATTAAAAAATCTAGACTGAGATACCCCGCCTAATGAAACAACCAATTCATAATTCTGATTAGATGTAATATTTGAATGGGTGTAAGAATAGGTAGTTGCATTTGCAATAGAGTTGATACTTACCCCATTTGCTTTTAAGTTATAGCTAGCATTTCCTCCAGTATTACTAGCAGAAATAGATAAGCTTCCTCCCATATTTATTATGGTAGTACTATTGACATTTGGTTGAATTAATGTTGTTTGAAAAGCCCCAACATTTAATTCTAAATCTACCGTTTGTGCTGTTCCGGTATCACTTCTAAAAACTATATTTATTTTTGACACTACACCTGTGGTAACACCATAATAGGCTAGAATTGTTGGAGTTAAAGTTAGTTTATATATATTTCCTGAAACAGGTGTTAAAGAAGGTTGAACTGAATTATTTCCCCAGTTTCCAATTACATTTGTCCAAGGTGTTCCATTCAAAGTGACCCCGGTATGAGCATATATTGTTCCATTATAGGAAGCTAGTCCGGTTCCTGTTTTGTCAAATAAAATCGTTGCGGATTGATTTGATTCAGGAGTTACGCCACCTTGCCAGGAAACTTGAGAATATCCTAGATTAATAATAAAAAAATAAAAAAATAAACAGTATAGATTTTTCATTGCATTTAATATTATAAAAAGGGCTTTCTTGAGAAAGCCCTTTCATATAAAAATAATAATAAATTATTGTATAGAGTAAGTATAAACTCTTGGGTTACTTAAGTCAAGAGTAATTGTTTTTGTTCCTGCTGGAGTACTAATGTTAGTTCCACCTTCATCAAGTGAACCATCAGCCCCTGTATCACCATAATTTAATGTCCAGTTTCCATTAGCTCTAAATTTCATTCCATCATTTGGAGCGGATTGAGCAGTTAATGTTAATGTTACAGTCCATTTTCTAGTAGTTGGGTTGTAAGTCATTGGAGTATCAGTTCCCCATCCACCTGGTGTTCCGTTTCCTATTACAGCCCAAGTTGTTCTTTCTTGAGAATAAGTAAGTGTAGTTGTATTTGCTTTTATTCTATAATATCCTGCTGGAGTGGCATTACAATTTACTTCATTTGTTAATCTCAATTTATTAGTGAATGTTCCATCATCACCCCAGTCGTCATTACCCCAGTTGAAGTTTCCTGCATTATCAGGAGCAACAAATTTATATTCACCATTTAACCAAACATAACCTTCATAGTTTGTTTGTCCAAATCCTGCAGATGCCAATTTAGGTGCTGATCCTGGAGTCCAGTTTTGGTGATTTCCAGGTACCGCAATAGTTGGTAACGCAGTTGTGTAAGGAGTAATTAATACGTTGATAGTGTTAGAATATTGAACCACACTTCCTACCGCTGCTTTAATACGAATATCAATACTACCTTGCGTAAATGGAGTTAAACCAGCAGCAAGTACTGCACCATTTAAATCAGCTACGTTCCAAGTTATGTTAGTTGCACTAGTAGTTCCTGCTGGGGTTATCGCAGCAAAATTGGTTCCTGTTAATGCAATTTGAACTGTATAATCAACTTGAGTTGGAGTTGTAAAATCTGCAGCGCTCCATGTTACTGTTAAAGCAGGATTAGTTGCTAAAGCAGGTGTTAATATGGTAGATGCTCCTGCTTGAGGTGTTAATATTGAGAAACTGCCTTTAGCTTGGGCTAATTGGAAGTTTTGTTCATCCGAACAAGAACCTAAAGTTGCAAATACGATTGCAGCTATGATAATTTTAAATGTATTTTTCATTTTAAAGTATTTATTTAATTTAATTATTAAACTTAATTATTAGTAACCTGTATTTTGAGTTAAATTTGGATTAGCAGCCACACTTTCAGCCGGTAATGGGAATAATTTAAAGTGAGCAGGAATAGCAATTCCATTTACTCCATTTCCTTTCCAAGCCCAGTTGTAACTACCTCCGGTAAATTTACCAAATCTAATTAAATCTTGTCTTCTGTGACCCTCCCAATGTAATTCTCTCAGACGTTCATCTATAATAAAATCTAAAGTTAGGTCTGTCGCAGAAATTGTTTGTCCGTTTGCTCTAGTTCTTAATGAATTTACATATCCTAAAGCTTGTGCAGCAGTAACTCCTGTTGCTCCTCTTAATTGACACTCAGCTAACATTAAGTAAACATCTCCTAAACGGAACAATGGGAAGTCTGTATCTACAAACCCTTGGTCTGAACCATTAGCTCCTGTTGAAGTTTTGTTTGAATATTTAGTAATAATATAACCACTATCTCTATCAGAAATAGTTGTGATTATTGGATTTCTACCTGTTGTGATTAATGTTTTTCTGGCGTCATTTGCAAATGCAGCATCAGCAAATTTATCACCAAATTGTTTTCTCACACGAAGAGCTCCACCCCATCCGCCTACGCCTAGAGATGCTCCGTTTCCTTCCATTGAACCAACTTGACCGTTAATTATTACTGTTGTTGGACCATAGTTTTGAGTTGTTCTACCATCTGATTGTAATGGGAAGATTATTTCATTTTTAGCACTATTGGTATTATTGTCTGCCATAAAATTATGTCTGTAGTTTGTTGCTAATGAATATCCACCTCCGATTACTTTGTTACAGTAAGTTACACATTCATTGTATTTAGCACTACCAAAATAACTTTCGTGATTCAAATACATTTTAGCTAAAATCATCCATGCCAATCCTTTGTCTGCTCTACCAAATTCATTGGCTCTTGCATTCGCTAAATTTGCATCATTTTCTAGCGCCAACAATTCTGATTCAATAAAATTAAATAATTGTTGTCTGTCATATTGTGGTCCTCTGTAATCACCCACAGGATCGTTTTCAGTTACAAATGCTGCTTTACCAAACATATCCATAATATGGTAGTAAGCTAAAGCTCTAAGAACTCTAACCTCAGCGCGATATTTTTGGATTTCAGCTCTTGTTGCTGAAGAAACTCCTCTAGAATTCAATTTTGATTCTGAAGTTTGTCTTAAATATTCATTTACTAATGCTACTTGAAACATTGCTCTTCCATACATTCCTCTGAATATTGGGTTAGAAGCAGTCCAGTTAGTTCTTTGAATATCTGCCGTCCCTGGGTCATTTTCGTATGACCAAATTACTTCGTCTGTTGATAAATTTTGCATATACCAAAGACATCTTCCATACTGGCTAGTACCAGCATCGATTCCTGAAATATTAGATGATCCAGCTCCTTGTGTTCCTGTTAATGATAAGTTACCATAAACTCCTGCCAAACCTTGTTTGTATGAGGATTCTGATGAAAAGAACTCATCTGATAAAAATTGATCATCATCTTTAGGTATGGTGTTCAAATCATTTGTACATGAAAGTACAAACATTGCCAACGCTAAATAAGATAGTTTAAATAGATTTTTCATTTTTTTCTGTATTAAAATTTAATGTTAGCTCCAAATAAAAGCGTTCTTGGTCTTGGATAAATTGTATTATCGATACCATTGTTAGTAATCTCAGGATCTAATCCACTATATTTAGTTAATACAAATGCATTTTGTACACCTGCACTAATTCGTAAACTAGCTTTTCCTTCTAGCCAATTTGGGAAACTGTAACCTAAAGTTATGTTATCCATTCTTAAGAAAGAAGCATTCTCGATATATATATCAGATTGCGTTCCCAGGCTTCCTGGCTGAATAAAGTTAGTGTCTAAAACAGAAGTAGGAATGTTTCCTAATACGGTGTTGTTTTGAACTAAACTATAGTAAGCACTTACTGAATTGATATTGTTGTAAATATGATTACCTAAATTTGCTCTTAAGTTAAAAGAGAAATCGAAGTTTTTATAATTAAAATTAGAAGCAAATCCGAAAGTAACATCTGGATCTCCATTGTATTTAATGTATCTATCACTATTATTTATAATTCCATCTCCATTCAAATCAGCATAAGCTCCTTGAATTGGCATTCCATTTACATCATATAATTGTTTGAACACATAGAATGAATTTGGTGTATATCCTTGGCTGTAAATTTGGATAGTTCCTCCGGTTCCTCCACCAATTCCTCCAGTAAGAACATCTGATCCTAATGCTAGTTCGTCAATTCTTCTTTCAAATTTAGTAGCATTGAAATTTACATTCCAATTAATATCATTTGTCTTAACAATTGCAGCATTTAAAGTAATCTCAAAACCTTTAGAACTCAAACTACCAATGTTTTGGAAACCTGCATTACTAAAGTTAGATCCGTCAGAAATTGCTGCATAAGATAATAAATTTTTAGAAACCTTAGAAAATGCTTCCACGCTTCCTGTTAACCTATTATTAAAGAAACCAAAATCAAAACCTATGTTGGCAGTAGTAGTTTCCTCCCATTTGATGTTCACATTTCTAAATGTTGGAACCGCTAAAGTTGTAGGTACTGTTCCAAAAACATATTGAGAATTGCTGTTTCCTAAAGAATACGGCTCTAAATACAAGAAGTTAGCACCTCCCATATCTTGTTGTCCGGTAATACCCCAACCTAAACGCAATTTTAAATCACTAAATACTTTGGAATCTTTTAAGAAGGTTTCTTCTTTAATTTTCCACGCTAAAGCTGCAGATGGGAAATTACCCCAACGATTTTCTGGACTAAAAACTGAAGAACCGTCTCTTCTATAAGTTAATGTCATTAAATATTTATCTTTGAAAGTTAAGTTAGTTCTTCCAAAGAAACTCACTAGAACTTGATCTCCAAAGTTATTAACATCTGGAGCTTCCGAGTTAGGATTTAAAACGTTAAAACTATTGTAGGTTTCTCTTTGGAATTTTTGGTAAGAGTAACCTCCGGTAGCTTCAAAAGCAAAATCAGAGAAATTTTTGTTGTAAACCAAATAACCATCAAATAATTTGTTGGTTTTACTTTCTGTTTGATTTTCTCTAACACCTCTTAGTACATTATTAATATACGCTGATCTACTATTAAAATCAACTGTTCTCATACGATCTCCATAACTGTTATCGTATCCAACATTCACTACTGCTCTCAACTCTGGAAGAAATGGTAATTTATAATCTAATTCAATATTACCAAAAGTTCTTCTGTAAGTACCATGGTCGTGTGTTTGCATCAATTGTGCCACTGGGTTCCAAGGTGCATTAATTACTGGCAAACCGTTTGGTGTAGCGGTATATTCAAAATATCCCCCGTAATTAGTATTAGCAGGGTTATATACCGGTTGAGTAGGATCAAAACGAATAGCAGAACCTTCAACTCCATCCGCAAATCTATTTTTCTCATTAGAATAGTTTGCGTTCAATCTTACTTTTAAGTTATCATTAAAGAAGGTAGGGTTCATTGCTAAACCTACAGTATTTCTTTCAAATTGATTGGTTAATCGTAAACCTTCTTGAAATGTTTTACCTATAGTTAAACGAGAAGGAATTTTGTTAAACAAATTACCTTTAACAGATAATGATTGGTCAACCATTTCGGCAGTTCTGTAAATTTCATCTTGCCAATTAGTATTTGCAGTTCCTAAAGAGTTAAGCAAATTAACTCCAGTAGTTGGATCGGCAGCTACTAATTGATTTTGTCTTATTTGAACTATGTTTCTAAAATCTGAAGCACTAAATACACTTACTTGGTTGATTCTTTTACCAATACCTAACTGAACATTATATTCTACTTCAAGGTTTTTACCTCCTTTTTTAGTAGTAATAATAATAACCCCATTAGAAGCTCTAGAACCATAAATAGCTGTAGCTGATGCATCTTTCAAAACTGTAAAAGACTCAATTGTAGCAGGATTAATAGAAGAAATAATAGAAGTAGCTCCTACTGAACCTTTGTTATCAATAGGCAAGCCATCAATTACAATTAACGGATCGTTGCTTGCATTCAACGAAGCACCTCCACGAATTCTAATTTCAGAGCCAGAACCAGGAGCCCCACTAGTGTTAATAGTAAGACCTGCTACTCTACCGTTCAATAAGTTTTCGGCAGTTACATTCGCTCCTTTATTAAACTCTTTAGTAGAAATAGTGGTAATTGACCCTGTAGCATCTTTTTTCTTTACAGAACCATACCCTACTTGAACAACTACTTCATTCAAAACGCTAGCATCTTCTTGAAGAGAAACGCTTATAGAAGTTTGATTGGAAAATACAATTGTTTCAGATTTAAATCCAATGAATGAAAAAACGATTTTATCGCCTTTTACTACTTTAGACAATTGAAATTTTCCATCGAAATCTGTGACAGCACCTTTTGATGCTCCTGATACTACTACATTTACCCCTGGTAATGGTTGACCTGACGCTTTATCAAGTACAACTCCATTTAAAGTACTCTGAGCCAGAACACTAATAGGAAGTAGTAAGAATAAAAATAACAACTTTTTATAAATTGTTTTCATACATTTTGTTTAAGTTAAAAATTGGTTTTTTTGCTTATATTTATACTTCGAAAAAATAAATTTATATAATATTTTAAAAGTTCAAAACTAAAAATCAAAATTTGGTTTACGAAAACGTGATAGTGTTGAAAAGTTTATTAATTGTGAGTAAAATTTATCATAATTTTACACATAATTAAATTAATTTTTATAAAAAATAGAAATAATAAAATTATCATTTTCTCATGAAGAAAAAAATCACATTAAAACAAATTGCCAGAGAATTGGATGTTTCTATATCAACAGTTTCTAAATCATTGCGAAACAGTATGGAAATAAGTGAAGATACAAGGCAAAAGGTACAAGCTTTTGCAAAATTCTACAACTACAAACCAAACAATATTGCTTTAAGTTTAAAAAACCGAAAAACGAAAACCATTTGCATCATAATTCCCGAAATTATTCATCACTTTTTCACTACAATTATTAGTGGGGTAGAGCATGTAGCTAATGAAAATGGATACAACGTTATTATTTGTCTTTCCGATGAATCCTTTGACAAAGAAGTAATTAATATGGAAATGTTGGCCAATGGAAATATCGATGGATTTATTATTTCGTTATCAAAAGAAACACAGCAAAAAAAGGATTTTCACCATATTACTGAAGTAATAAATCAAGGTATGCCAGTGGTAATGTTTGACCGAGTTACCAATGATATTCTTTGTGATAAAGTTATCATTAATGATCATTTGGCTGCTTTTAATGCCACTCAGTTTTTTATCGATAAAGGCTTAAAAAAAATTGCACTTATCACCACTGTTGATTACGTGAGTGTAGGTAAATTAAGAACAGAAGGCTATATAAATGCCTTAAAAAATAACGACATTAAAGTAGATGAAAGCCTGATAATTCGAATAGAAGATACAGAACATTATGAAGATTCTATAGAACAATTATTAAAGTCAAAAGCCCCTCAAGCAATTTTTGCAGTTAATGAATTGTTTGCTGTTACTGCCATAAAAGTAGCCGCCCGTTTAGGAATTAAAATTCCTGAAGAACTATCAATAATCGGTTTTACCGATGGATTAATATCTAAATATTCCTCACCAAGTATCACAACAGTAGGTCAAGATGGTATAAAAATGGGAGCTAAAGCCGCAAAAATGCTAATAGATAGGCTCGAAACTGAAGAAATTGAAAATGAAGACGGAGAAATTGAAGAACACTATAGAACAGAAGTTATTGAAACCGAATTAGTAGAAAGAGAATCGACAAAATCATAATTATTTTTTGAAATTTATTTTTGAATTAAAAAAAAATTATATATTTACCGCAGATTATCAAAGCTTATATTATACTTCGAAAATTTATAATTAGTTTTGATAAGCATCGCGCTTATCGTTCAAATCTTTAAAAAACGATAATGGAAAAGCGTAAACTAAGTTTCTGGGAAATTTGGAACATGAGTTTTGGTTTCTTAGGAATTCAATTTGGTTTTGCACTTCAAGGAGGATTCATGTCTCGAATCTTTCAAACTCTAGGAGCAGAACAAGACGAAATCCCTTTACTATGGATTGCAGCCCCGCTAACCGGTTTAATTGTTCAACCGATTATTGGCTATTTATCTGATAATACCTGGCATCCCAAATTTGGTAGACGCAAACCATTCTTTTTAATTGGTGCAATATTAAGTTCTCTTGCATTATTTTTAGTGCCTAATTCCCCTACTCTTTGGATTGCTTCTGGATTATTATGGGTTTTGGATGCTTCAATTAATATCAGTATGGAACCTTTTAGAGCACTTGTTGCCGACAAACTTCCCAATTCTCAAAGATCTTATGGCTTTGTAATGCAAACATTAATCATCGGAATTGGAACTTGGATTGCCAGTAATTTGCCTTGGATGTTAGATCAAATTGGCGTACCTAATGAAGCAGAAGCAGGTGTATTACCAATGTCCGTAAAATTAGGTTTTGCTGTGGGTGCCTTTGTGTTCATTTCTAGTATTTTGTATACCATTTTTACCACCAAAGAATACCCACCAGAAGATATTGCCGTTTTTGAAAAAGAAAAAAAACAAGCTAATTTTTTTAAGGATATCTCTACTAGTTTAAAAGAAATGCCTTCCACTATGAAAAAATTAGGTCTCATCCAGTTTTTTAGTTGGTTTGCATTTTTTACGATGTGGAGTATGGCTACGCCAGCATTAACAGAGTATGTATTTAAAGCACCCGCACCAATCGAAAAAAAATATGATTTAACTAATATTAGTGAAAAAACAACTTTCGATATTGCGAATGACAAATATCAAGCCGCCGCAAATTTAGTGGGTTCTTCGATGGGAGTTTACGGTTTGTCATCGATGGCATTTGCATTATTGCTGACATTTTATACAGCTAAAAGAAAAATCAACAGAAAATACATCCATAGCGCTTCTTTATTATTAGGAGGCCTAGGATTTATTATGATGTTCTATTCTAAACCAGACACCTTACATTATTCCTTTATATTAATAGGAATTTCGTGGGGAAGTATTTTATCCATGCCCTATGCCATGTTATCTAGTGCTGTAGATCCTAAGAAAATGGGAACTATGATGGGTTTATTTAACATGTTTATAGTAATCCCACAAATCGTTGCAGCTTTGGGAGGAATCAATTTACTGTACAAACTTATTGGTAATGATTCTATTCATGCAATGACTTTGGCGGGAATTTGCTTAATTCTTGGTGGAGTTAGTACTCTTTTAATAACAGATAAAAACGCCATTTCAGATTAAGTATAGCATGAATGAAAAAGCCTTTATTTTCGATTTAGATGGTGTAATTGTTGACACTGCCAAATATCATTTTTTAGCTTGGCAACAAATAGCAAACCAGCTAGGAATCGAATTTACATTACATGACAATGAACTTTTAAAAGGCGTGAGCCGAGTTCGATCACTTGACATAATTTTAGAATTAGGAAAAGTGACTGCTTCGCAAGAGGACAAAAACAAATGGTTGATTCAAAAAAATGAAACCTATTTATCGTATTTAGTTACCATGGATGAAAGGGAATTATTACCAGGAATTCTGCCCATTTTGAAATTTTTGAAAGCAAACAACCAAAAGATTGCTTTAGGATCTGCAAGTAAAAACGCAAGACCTATATTAGAAAAAACAGGAATATTAAATTATTTCGATGCAATTGTAGATGGTAATGATGTAACAAATGCAAAACCTGATCCAGAAGTTTTTTTGCAAGCAGCAAGAAAATTAGGGATTGATAATAAAAATTCAATTGTCTTTGAAGATTCTGTGGCAGGAATTCAAGCTGCCAATTCTGTAAATATGATAAGCGTTGGAATCGGTGAAAAGGAAATATTATTCGAAGCCAACTATATTTTTAAAGATTCTACACTTATAGGTATAGAATTTATTGAAAAGTTAATTAATAATTAAAAGATTCAATGATTAATAGATTTGAAATAAGGGTATAACTTAATTTTTTGAATTTTTTTAATCTATAAATTTAATACAATGAACCAAGATTATATAAAGCCAAATAACTGGTCAATTATAGAAGAAGGATTTAATAAAAATAGCGTAAAATCCTCCGAAAGCCTTTTCAGTATAGGAAATGGAGCAATGGGTCAACGCGCTAATTTTGAAGAAAAATATACCGGAAAAACATTCCAAGGAAGTTATATTGCTGGAATTTATTACCCTGACAAAACTAAAGTAGGATGGTGGAAAAATGGCTATCCTGAATATTTTGCAAAAGTATTAAATGCTCCAAATTGGATTGGAATTGATATTGAAATTAACGGTGAAAATCTGGATTTAAATACTTGTAAAGCAGTAAATAATTTCCGTAGAGAATTAAATATGAAAGAAGGTTGGTACAACCGCTCTTTTGAAGCTACTTTGCAAAATAACACTGAAATTTCAGTTAACATTCGTCGATTTCTATCTTTAGATTTAGATGAATTAGGTGTTATTAAATATCAGATTACACCTCTAAATAAAGACTCAAAAATTGTTTTTAAACCTTACATAGACGCAGGAGTTACCAATGAAGATGCCAACTGGGAAGAAAAATTCTGGGAGCCTTTATCGGTAAAAAATTCTGGGAATGCAGGATTTGTGACAGCGCAAACTTTTAAAACACATTTTATTGCGACTACATTTATGCAAAATAATATTTTCATAAATGACAAAAATCAAAATGCAATACCAGATAACAACCATTCCGATTCAGAGAAAATTGAATTTGAATATATTGTAAATGCCAATAAAGGCGATATTGTATCCATTGAAAAATTTGGTGGATATACCGTTTCATTAAACCATCAGGATACTGAAAGTGCTGCCGTAAATGTTATAAATACAGCTTTATCTATTGGTTACAACCAATTATTAGAAAAACAAATTCAAGCTTGGGCTAAAATTTGGGAAATGTCCGACATCACAATTGATGGCGATATTAAAGCACAACAAGGAATTCGTTTCAACATTTTTCAGTTAAACCAAACCTATTCTGGAAAAGATTCTCGATTGAATATCGGACCAAAAGGTTTCACGGGTGAAAAATACGGAGGTTCTACTTATTGGGACACTGAAGCCTATTGTATCCCTTTTTATATGGCTACAAAAGATCAAAATGTAGCTCGAAATTTATTGACTTATCGTTACAATCAATTGGATAAAGCAATTGAAAACGCAGCAAAATTAGGGTTTACCAATGGAGCTGCTTTATATCCAATGGTAACTATGAACGGGGAAGAATGCCATAACGAATGGGAAATTACATTTGAAGAAATTCATAGAAATGGGGCAATCGCATTCGCTATTTTTAACTATCACCGATTTACAGGAGACTATTCATATATTACTGAAAAAGGGTTAGAAGTACTAATTGGAATCGCCCGTTTTTGGTATCAAAGAGCAACTTATTCAGTCAATAAAAATAAATATGTAATTCTGGGAGTTACTGGACCAAATGAATATGAAAACAACGTAAATAATAATTTTTACACCAACTATATTGCAAAATGGTGTATGGAATATACCTTAGAACAAATTCAAAAAGTGGCGACGGAATACCCTTCAGATCACCAACGAATTTCAGAAAAAGTAGTTATTTCAGATGCTGAATTACAATCATGGAAAAAAGTTGCCGATAATATGTATTTTCCATTTTCGGAAGAACTAAATGTATTCTTGCAACAAGACGGTTTTTTGGATAAAGAATTGGTTAGGGTTTCTGAACTTGATAAAAGCCAACGCCCGATCAATCAAAAATGGTCTTGGGATAGAATATTACGTTCGCCATACATCAAACAAGCGGACGTATTGCAATGTTTTTACTTCTTTGAAGATCATTTTTCGAAAGAAGAATTACAAAGAAATTTTGAATTTTATGAATCATTTACCGTACATGAAAGCTCTCTTTCACCTTGTGTTCACTCCATTCAAGCTGCAGTTTTAGACAAAATGGACATGGCTTACACTTTCTATTTAAGAACTTCAAGATTGGATTTAGACGATTATAATAAAGAAGTAGAAGAAGGTTGTCACATCACATCAATGGCGGGAACATGGATGAGTATTGTAGAAGGTTTTGGCGGAATGAGAGTCAAAAATAACTGTTTACATTTTGCTCCAAAAATTCCAAAAGAATGGAGTGGATATTCGTTTAAAATCAATTTTAGAAATCAAATTCTAAAAGTTTCTATAGACCAATCTGAAACCAAATTTTCATTAGAAGGAAATAAAAGTATTTCTGTTTTTGTGAATGGAAAAGAAGTAATTGTAGAGCCAAATAATTTAATAACTGTATAAATTAAATCAAATGAAAAAATTAATTCAAGCTCTTTTTGTCTTATTAATTTCTATAAATAGTAGCTTCGGTCAAGAATTGAAATCGCCAAACGGTCAGTTTTCAATGAACTTTTCTTTATTACAAGATGGGACGCCTACCTATGAGCTTTTCTACAAAGGCAAGCCAATTATTAAATCTAGTAAATTAGGATTTGAATTAAAAAATGATAAAAATTCATTACTTAATGGTTTTGAAATTACTTATTCAAAAACAGCTAATTTCGATGAAACTTGGAAACCTGTTTGGGGCGAAGTTGCTCAAATTAGAAATCATTACAATGAATTGGCTGTTACGTTAAATCAAAAATCAACTGATCGATTAGTGGTTTTACGTTTTCGTTTATTTGATGATGGACTAGGATTTAGGTACGAATTTCCAGAACAGAAAAACCTGGTTTATTTTGTAATAAAAGAAGAAAAAACACAATTTGCAATGACAGGAAATCATACAGCATATTGGATTTCAGGTGATTACGACACACAAGAATACGATTACACAACATCTAAACTATCAGAAATTAGAGGATTGTCAGGAAAAGCAAGATCAGAAAATGCCTCTCAAACTTGGTTTTCAGATACTGGAGTTCAAACGGCTTTAATGATGAAAACTGCTGATGGAATTTACATCAATTTGCATGAAGCGGCATTGATCAATTATTCTTTAATGAACTTAAATTTAGATGATAAAAAAATGGTATTCGAATCATGGTTAACTCCAGATGCTAGAGGCGATAAAGGTCATATTCAAAGCCCTAGTTCGACTCCTTGGAGAACAATTATTGTGAGCGATGATGCCCGAGAAATATTAGCTTCTAAAATGACATTAAACCTAAATGATCCATGCAAAATTGAAGATACTTCTTGGATTAAACCGGTAAAATATGTTGGCGTTTGGTGGGAAATGATTACTGGAAAAAGCTCTTGGTCATATACCAATGATTTTCCTGCAATTCAATTGGGAATAACCGATTATTCAAAAGCCAAACCAAATGGAACACATGCTGCCAATACCGCCCATGTTAAAGAATATATTGATTTTGCTGCTAATAATGGATTCAATGGAGTATTAGTTGAAGGTTGGAATCAAGGTTGGGAAGACTGGTTTGGGCACGAAAAAGATTATGTTTTTGATTTTCTAACTCCATATCCAGATTTTGATGTAAAGGGAATTCATGAATATGCAAAATCAAAAGGAGTGAAAATGATCATGCATCATGAAACTTCTGGTTCAACAAGAAATTACGAGCGCCACCTTGATAAGGCTTTTAAATTCATGAATGATAACGGTTATGAGGCGGTGAAAAGTGGTTATGTAGGCAATATATTGCCTTTAGGTGAGCATCATTACAGTCAATCAATTATTAATCATTATCAATATGTAATTGAGAAAGCGGCAGAATATAAAATTATGGTCAACGCTCACGAAGCAGTTCGTCCCACTGGAATATGTAGGACATATCCAAATATGATTGGAAATGAATCAGCTCGTGGTACAGAATTTCAAGCTTTTGGAGGGTCAAAATCAAACCACGTAACTATTTTACCATTCACAAGACTAATCGGTGGGCCAATGGATTATACTCCTGGAATTTTTGAAATGGATATTAAAAAATTTAGTCCAAATAACAATTCACATGTCAATAGCACCCTAGCAAATCAATTGGCTTTATATGTTACAATGTATAGTCCGTTGCAAATGGCGGCCGATTTAATTGAACATTACAATCAGTTCCCTGATGCGTTCCAATTCATTAAAGACGTTGCAATTGATTGGGAAAATAGCATTTACCTAGAAGCAGAACCTGGAGATTATATTACAGTTGCTAGAAAAGCGAAAGGAACCAACAATTGGTTTATTGGAAATGTAAATGGAGAAAATCCAAGGAAATCAAACATTAAATTGGACTTTTTAGAAAAAGGAAAAAACTACACTGCTACTATTTATGCTGACGGAAAAGATGCCCATTACAAAACCAAGCCACAATCGTATGTTATACGTAAAATGAAAGTTACCAATACTACTAAAATATCGCAATTATCTGCAGCAGGTGGAGGTTACGCAATTAGCATTATTGAAAATAAATAACATTAATACCATTTGAACCAATGAAAAAATACATTTTAGCACTCTTTCTGTTATTTAATTTTGTTTCAAAAGCTCAAATAGATAGAGTTGAACCTCCATTTTGGTGGAGCGATATGAATTTATCTGAAATTCAAATTATGTTTTATGGGAAGAATATCAACCAAAATGAAATTTCAGTTTCAAATGGATTGACAATAAAAAGTGTCCAAAAAACTGAAAATCCGAATTATCTGTTTGTTACCATTGATACTAAAAATATAGCAGCTCAAGAATTTGTGTTTACATTCAAAAATGGTAAAAAATCATTTACTCAAAGCTATTCTTTAAAAACTAGAAGAGAAAATTCAAAATTTAGAAAAAGTTACGATTCTTCGGATGTGATTTATCTAATTATGCCGGATCGTTTTGCAAATGGAAACCCAAATAATGACAATTCAAAATCTACGAAAGAAATTTCAAATCGTTCACTTCCTGGAGGAAGACATGGTGGAGATATTGAAGGATTGATTAAAAACCTAGATTATATTGAGGAATTAGGAGCTACAGCAATTTGGCCAACACCACTTTGTGAAGACAACGACGAGGCTTATTCTTATCATGGTTATGCTCAATCCGACGTTTATAAAATTGATCCGCGTTACGGAACCAATGAAGATTACGTTAAATTAAGTGCTGAATTGCATCGACGTGGTATGAAAAATATCATGGATTATGTTACCAATCACTGGGGTTGGAAGCACTGGATGTACAATGATTTGCCAACATACAATTGGATTCACCAATTCCCTGGATATTCTCAATCTAATTATAGAATGACAACGCAATTTGATAAAAATGTTTCGAAAATTGATTCAAAACAATGCATGGACGGATGGTTTGTTCCTTCAATGCCCGATTTAAATCAATCGAATCCTATGGTGTTGAATTACTTAATTCAAAATGCAATTTGGTGGATTGAATATGCCGATTTAGATGGTTTCAGAGTAGATACTTATTCTTATAATGACAAAGAGGGAATTTCAAAATGGACGAAAGCAATTACCGATGAATATCCTCATTTTAATATTGTAGGGGAAGTATGGATGCACGATCAAGCTCAAATGTCGTATTGGCAAAAAGACAGTAAAATTGGTGCTATCCAAAGTTATAATTCAAATTTACCAAGTGTAATGGATTTTACTTTACACGATGCTATTGGAAATGTTTTTAATGAAGATCGTCAATCTTGGGATCGAGGAATGATTCAAGTTTATGATAATTTTGCCAATGATTTCTTATATCCAAATCCTAATAATTTATTGGTTTTTGCTGAAAATCATGATACGGGTAGATTCAATGAAATTTACAAAAGTGATTTCAAAAAATATCAAATGGCAATGACATTAATCGCAACCGTTCGAGGAATTCCTCAACTTTATTATGGTTCCGAAATTGGAATGAAAGGCGATAAAGGGAAAGGTGATGCCGACATTAGAAGAGATTTTCCTGGGGGTTGGAATGGCGATACAAACAATGCTTTTACTAAAGAAGGAAGAACTGCTGAACAACAAAAATTCTTTGAATTCTCATCAAAATTATTCACTTGGAGAAAATCTAAAGAAGTAATACATACTGGAAAAATGATGCATTATGTACCTGATAATAATGTATATGTGTATTTTAGATATAATGAAAAGGAAACTGTAATGGTGATTATCAATAACAATTCTGATAAACAAACTTTGAAAACAAACCGATTTAAAGAGTCAATTCAAAATTTAAAATCAGGGAAAGAAGTGTTATCTGGAAAAACTTTTGACCTAAATAATGACATTGAAATCGAAGGAAAATCAGCCATTATATTAGAATTAAAATAATATGAACAAGTTTTTAATTTGCTTTCTATTTATGAACATCTTATCATTTGCGCAAAGCAATAATAAAATGATTGAACTTATCGATAATAGTAAATTTGAAGGTAAAATTTATAGAATTGAGAACTTTTCGACTAAATATATAAAACCAAGAAACGTTGATATTTGGGTTCCAACAAATTATTCAAAGAAAAAAAAATACAGCGTTCTTTACATGCACGATGGTCAAATGCTCTTTGACGCTTCAATTACTTGGAATAAACAAGAATGGATGGTGGATGAAGTGTTAAGCAAATTAATTTCTGCAAATAAAATTAATGACTTGATTGTGGTAGCAATTTGGAATATCCCATCAATTCGCCACTCCGATTTATTCCCGAAAAAACCATTACTAAAATTAAACAAAGAAAAACAAAAACTGATTTTTGAGGAAGCTTATAAATTAAATTATAAGTTTAATTTGGAAGATATCAATTCAGATAATTATTTGAAATTTATTGTTGAAGAAGTTAAACCATTTGTAGATTCTAATTTTTCAGTTTTCACAGATTCCGATCATACAGCAATAATGGGTTCAAGTATGGGCGGACTAATTTCTATGTATGCCATTTGCGAATATCCGAAGGTTTTCAGTAAAGCCGCTTGCCTATCGACACACTGGATAGGATTTAGAGAATTTGATAATAATCCAATTCCTGATAGTTTCTTCAAATATATGAGTAAAAATTTACCCAACCCGAAAAACCATAAAATCTATTTTGATTACGGAACAGAAACTTTGGATGCTAGTTATTTAAAATATGAATATCGAGTGGACGAAACATTGAAAGCAAAAGGTTACAATCAACAAAATTTTAGAAACTTAAAATTTGAAGGAGAAAATCACTCTGAGGCCTCTTGGCAAAAGAGAATTCATATTCCTCTTGAATTTATGTTTGGAAAATAATAACTTTATAATTTATGAAAAAGATACTTTTAACGACTTTAGTAATTGCAACTTTGATGAGTTGTAAAAAAGAAACCGAACCAAAAAAAGCAACTAACTCTAGCTCTAAAATAACTGCAATTACTCCTGAAATTGAAGAAAATGCAGTAATTTATGAAGTGAATATCAGACAATATTCCGAAGAAGGTACTTTCAATGCTTTTACAAAAGACATTCCTCAACTAAAGGAAATGGGGATAAAAATCCTCTGGGTAATGCCAATATTTCCTATTTCACAAACTAAAAGGAAAGCTACTGGTGGCGATAATAGCAAATTTGCTTCTGAAATGCCAAAGGAAGAACAATCAAAATACCTAGGAAGTTACTACGCAGTTTCCGATTTTAAAAAGGTAAATCCTGAATTTGGAACTATAGAAGATTTTAGAAATTTGGTGAAAACCGCACACGAAAATGGCATTTATGTAATCTTGGATTGGGTGCCAAACCACACTGGTTGGGACCATGTATGGATTAAACAACATCCTGAATTTTACACCCAAAATGAAAAAGGAGAAATCATAGATCCCATCAATCCTGAAACTGGTAAAAGTTGGGGTTGGACCGATGTTGCCGATTTAAATTATGATAATAAAGGGTTGCGTGAAGCAATGTCGGGCGATATGATTCACTGGATAAAAAACGAAAATATTGATGGATTCCGTTGTGATGTAGCTGGAAATGTACCACTCGATTTTTGGTCATCAACCATTCCGAAACTAAGAAAAGAAAAAAATATTTTCATGCTTGCAGAGGCTTGGGAACCTGAATTACTAAAATCAAATCTTTTTGATATGTGCTATGGATGGGAAACACACCATATTATGAATAGAATCGCTAAAGGAGAAAATACCGTTTCCGAATGGGATAACAATATAAATGATTATTTTAATAAATATGAAGGAAACGACATAATAATGAATTTCGTAGATAATCATGATGAAAACTCCTGGAACGGAACCATGAAAAGCCGACTTGGAGCTGCTGAAGAAACCATGACCGCATTGACTTATTTGACACCTGGAATGCCATTGATTTATAGTGGTGACGAATATGGATTGGATAAAAGTTTGAAATTTTTTGAGAAGGATTCCTTTACAAAAGTAAAAGGGAAACAATGGGAATGGAGAGTAAAATTAGGAAAACTAAAAAATGAAAATATCGCTTTAAATGGCGGTAAAAAGGCAGCTTCCTACACCAGAATTTCAACTTCTGACGATAAAAAAATCCTAGCTTTTGAAAGAGCAAAAGAAAATAAGAAGGTTATTTATGTTGGCAATTTATCTAAATCAGCAACTGCATTTACTTCTTCATTTGAAGGAAAATTCACCGATTATATGACAGGTGAAAAAGTAAACTATTCAAAAAATCAAAAGTTTACTTTCAAGCCCTGGGAATACAAAATTCTTATTGCAGAGTAATTACTTTAAATATAATAAAAAGCACAAATCTGTCCGGTTTGTGCTTTTTTTATTTCATTACCTTTGTTAAATCAAGTTAAGCTTGAAAATGGCTATGAATCAAAATTTCGATATACTAATTGTAGGTGGAGGTGCTGCAGGTTTTTTTACGGCTATTAATATAGTTGAAAAAAATGCATCTTTGAAAGTAGCCATTTTAGAGCGCGGTTCAGAGGTACTAAATAAAGTTCGAATTTCTGGTGGTGGTCGGTGCAACGTGACTCACGCTTGTTTTGAACCCAACGAATTAGTGAAATTTTATCCTCGAGGGGAAAAAGAATTGCGTGGACCGTTTCATCAATTTTGTTCCGGCGGTACTGTTGAATGGTTTGAAAAACATGGCGTAGAATTAAAAATTGAAGATGATGGGCGCATGTTCCCAGTTTCAAATTCATCACAAACCATCATTGATTGTTTTATTCACTCCACAAAAAAACTCGGCATTACAGTTCTAACCAATCAAAGTGTACAATCTATTTTCAAAAAAGACGCACTTTGGAAAGTAGAAACACAATCGGAAACTTACCTATCAGAAAAATTAATTTTAGCCACGGGAAGCAATCCAAAAGTATGGGAAATGCTACAAAATTTCGGTCATGCAGTTGTCTCCCCTGTCCCTTCCTTATTTACATTCAACATAAAAGATCCTAGAATTGTAGAACTGCCAGGAGTTTCAGCATTGGTTTCTGTAAAAGTAATAGACACCAAACTCGAATCATCAGGGCCACTATTAATTACACATTGGGGTATGTCGGGCCCAGCAATTTTAAAATTATCGGCTTGGGGAGCACGGATTTTATTCGATAAAAAATACCAATTTTCAATTGCTATAAATTGGTTGAACGATATCGATTCCGATGACGCAGAAAAAATTTTAAAAGAGCTTAAATTAGAACATGCTAAAAAAGCAGTTTCAAAAAAATCTCCGCTTGAATTAACCAATCGATTATGGGAAAGTTTGGTGATGGCCTCTGGGATTGATGCTGAAACTAAATGGGCTGATTTATCGAAAAACCAAATTCAAAATTTATCCAATCAGTTAACAAATAGCATTTTTAATGTTAATGGAAAAAGCACCTTCAAAGAAGAATTTGTTACCGCAGGCGGAATAGATTTAAAAGAAATTAATTTCAAAAATATGGAAAGTAAACTACACGACAATCTATATTTTGCTGGAGAAATTGTTAATATAGATGCCGTAACTGGCGGATTTAATTTTCAAAATGCATGGACAAGTGGTTTTATTGTTGCCAATTCAATATAGATAAATTTATATTAAGAATTATCTATTCAGCCACCAAATACTAGCATTCAAAACAGTGGCAAAACTAACCCACGCTAAATAAGGTATTAACAAAAATCCGGCAATTTTATCTATTTTTTTGAATTGGATATAGGTTTCAAATATCATTAACCATAAAAGGATAATTTCTATTAAAGCTAACATTGGATTGTGCATTCCGAAAAACAATATCGACCATAGCGCATTTAAAAACAATTGAATCGAAAAGAATATTAGAGCTTTTTTAACGAGTTCTTTATTGGTTTCTATTCTATTCCAAACTAACCCCGCAGCAATTCCCATCATAATATACAACATTGACCAAACAGGTGCAAAAACCCAATTTGGCGGATTAAAAATTGGTTTAACCAATGTTGGAAACCAAGTGGTAATACTAGATCTTGTTGCCATTCCAGAAAAATAACCAATTGCTAAACAAGTAGCAACAACCACCAAAATTCTCTTATATTTGTTCATCTGATAATTATTTAGAAAACAAATTTAAGGAAACTTTGTTATGAAAAAACAATTTTCATCAACCTATAAATCAAAAAAAGTATCTTTGTAAAAATTATTGTAGTTTATGAGTTCATCCAAGGATTTTATACCTTCAAAATATACCCATTCTATTGAAAATGGCACTTTTGCATGGAGCGCACCAAGTAATATAGCTTTAGTAAAATATTGGGGGAAAATTGAAAATCAGTTGAACGAAGCAGGTGAAATTATGACACAAATTCCCGCAAATCCTTCTGTGAGTTTCACTTTGAACTCATGTAAAACAGAAACTAAATTGGCTTTTGCCAAAAAAAATAACAATGGTTCTTTTTCATTCGACCTACTTTTTGAAGGAAGACCAAAAGAAGAATTCAAACCAAAGATTCAGAAATTTCTTGAACGAGTTGAAATTTACTTGCCTTTTTTAAAAGAATACCATTTTACAATTGACACCCAAAATACTTTTCCACATAGTTCTGGAATTGCTTCGTCAGCATCTGGAATGGCAGCATTGGCAGTAAATTTGATGAGTTTAGAAAAATTGTTGAACCCAGAAATGACGGATGAATATTTTAATAAAAAAGCTTCTTTTCTTGCTCGTTTAGGATCAGGAAGTGCTTGCAGAAGCATCAAAGGAAATGTAGTGGTTTGGGGAAATCATAAAAATATTAAAGGAAGCTCCGACTTATTTGGAGTTGAATTTCCAAATAAAATACACGATAACTTTAAGAACTTCCAAGACACCATTTTATTGGTAGACAAGGGAGAAAAACAAGTTTCAAGCACAATTGGTCACGATTTAATGCATGGCCATCCATTTGCTGAAAAGCGATTTGCTCAAGCTCATGAAAATTTAGATTCTCTAATAAAAATATTTGAAAGTGGAGATTTAAGTGAATTTATCAAAATTGTGGAGAGTGAAGCGCTAACATTGCACGCCATGATGATGACTTCGCTTCCCTATTTTATTCTTATGAAACCTAATACTTTAGAAATAATTAACGCGATTTGGAAATTCAGAAATGAAACTCAAATTCCCGTTTGCTTCACTTTGGATGCCGGCGCAAATGTTCACGTTTTGTATCCTGAAAACGTAAAGATCGAAGTTTTAACATTTATTAAGAACAATTTAGTTGGCTATTGTCAAAATGGTCAGTACATTTGTGATGAAATTGGATTTGGGACAACCAAAATTTAAAAATATGAAAGGACCATTATTTTATTCTAAAATATTACTTTTTGGTGAATATGGAATTATTCAGGATTCCAAAGGTCTTTCTATTCCTTATAATTTTTATAATGGCGCGCTGAAAACTGATAAGAATTCTTCAGAAGAAGCAAAAAAATCAAACGAAAATTTGAAACGATTTGTATCTTATTTGGAAACCCTTCAAATGGAACACCCAGAATTGGTAACTTTTGATTTATTGACATTAAAAAACAATGTTGAAAATGGAATGTACTTTGATTCAAGTATTCCTCAAGGATACGGAGTAGGAAGTAGTGGTGCACTTGTAGCGGCTATATATGATAAATATGCACAAAATAAAATTACTGTTTTAGAGAATTTGACTCGTGAAAAACTTCTAACTTTAAAAAGTATTTTCTCTCAAATGGAATCTTTTTTTCATGGGAAAAGTTCCGGTTTAGATCCATTAAATAGCTATTTAAGTATTCCCATTTTAATTAATTCTAAAGATAATATAGAGGCAACCGGAATTCCAACACAAAGTGTTAATGGAAAAGGTGCTGTCTTTTTATTGGACTCCGGAATTATTGGAGAAACTGCTCCAATGGTAAATATTTTCATGGAAAATCTAAAAGATAAGGGTTTTAGAACTATGTTAAAATCACAATTTATCAAACATACAGATGCTTGCGTGGAGAATTTTCTTGGAGGGGACTTAAAATCGTTATTTCAAAACACCAAAAAACTTTCAAAAGTAGTTTTGAATAATTTCAAGCCTATGATTCCAGAACAATTCCATGGAATTTGGCAAAAAGGAATCGATACCAACGATTACTATTTAAAACTTTGTGGTTCTGGCGGTGGTGGTTATATTCTTGGTTTTACTGAAGATTTAGAAAAAGCCAAAGCTTCATTAAAAGATTACAAATTAGAAGTTGTTTACCAATTTTAGATTTTCTCTTCCAAAATTAAATTAAGGATGAACAGAAAAAGCAAACTTATGATAATGAAAATTGTGAGTTTGTTCTCAGTAATTCGTGGCTATAATATTCCAATAATTATTATTGCACAATACCTGTCGGCAATTTTTATATTGGCACCCGAGAAAAAACCATCACATGTAATTCTGGATATCTATTTATTGCTAATCGTAATAGCTACAGCACTTACAATAGCATCAGGTTACATAATTAATAGTTTTTATGACAGTAAAAAAGACTTAATCAATCGGCCAAATAAAACTACATTAGACCGATTAGTAAGTCAAAAAACAAAATTGAGTGTTTATTTTATTCTGAATTTTGTAGTTGTATTTCTAGCCATTTTCATTTCTTGGCGTGCCTTTTTATATTTCTCAGTATATATTTTTCTAATTTGGTTTTACTCTCATAAAGTGAAAAAATTTGTGGTTATAGGTAATTTGATGGCTACATTAATGGCAATTTTGCCCTTTTTTGCACTTCTTTTATATTACAAGAATTTTTATGAAGTGATTATTTGTCATGCAACTTTCTTGTTTATACTAATTCTAATTCGTGAAATGATTAAAGATTTAGAAAATATAAAAGGTGATTTGGCCAATGATTACAAAACTATTCCGATTTTATATGGAGAATTAAACTCCAAAAAAATCATATCGTTTTTAACGCTTTTAACAGTCATTCCAGTTTTTCTACTAATTGAAAAATTTGAAATCGGAAATATGGATTTGTATTTCTACTCTTGTTTACTGCTATTGTTGTTTTTTTTATTAAAACTTTGGAAATCAGATACTAAAGAGCATTATTTATTACTTCACAACGTGCTTAAATTTCTAATTGTGTCTGGTGTTTTTTGTATTATTCTCATAAATCCAAGTATCATAGTTTATTTCTGGCACAAGCTTGTTTCATTTTTTTAAAATTATTTCAATAGTAATAGCTTTAAATTCTCAATTATAGATTGTCAAATTTATAAATGGTATATTTGCAAAAATTATAGAATATTATGAATAATAAGGAAGGCAATAAAAAAAGAAGTGGTGTTAGAACAAGTAGTTCAAGACCAAATTCTAACAAGCCAAAACCTGCGATGCAAAAACGGGCACAAGGTCCTAAAAAAGTTAAAGTTAATGCTAAAGCAGTTGCACCTGCTGTTGAAAAAATAGAGAAAAAACCAAATCAAGCACCAAAACGTCAAAAAGCAAAAGACGAAATTCGTTTGAATAAATACATTTCAAATTCTGGAGTTTGTTCAAGACGTGATGCCGATATTTACATACAATCTGGGAATGTAAAAGTGAACGGCGTACCGGTTATTGAAATGGGTTACCTAGTAAAACCAGGTGATGTAGTGAATTTTGATGGAAATGTACTAACTCCTGAAAAAAAAGAATACATCTTATTGAACAAACCTAAAAATTTTACTACAGCTTTAGACGAAGGTCAGGAATATAGAAACGTACTTGAGTTAGTTAAAGGTTCAACCACTGCAAAAATTGGTGCTGTTGGACGAATGGATAAGAATACAACCGGTTTGTTATTGTTTACAAATGACACCGATATGATCCGAAAATTCTCTTTACCAAATCAAAAATCTTCAAAAATATACCAAGTTTCATTGGATAAAAATTTAAAATATGAAGATTTAGAAAAGATAAATAAAGGTTTAGTTTTAGACGGACATCGAATTTATGTTGAAGAAGTGAGCTATATTGAAGGAGAAGCAAAAAGTGAAGTAGGATTAAAATTACGAACTTCTAATATTAAAGTCGTTCGTTCTATTTTTGAACATTTCAATTATGATGTTTTGCGAATTGACCGCGTTGCATTTGCTGGTTTAACGAAGAAAAATTTGCCAAGAGGCAACTGGAGAAAGTTAACCGAGCAAGAAATTATAAATTTGAAAAACGCTTAGTTTTAACTCCTTAATAATAAAAATTCCTGCTAAACTTTAGCGGGAATTTTAATATAATAACATTTATGACACCCGAAAATCTTCAATCTATCGCCTTCAAATGGTTCGATGCATTCAATAATCACAATTTAGAGCAATTATTATCACTTTATGACGATGATGCCGAACATTATAGTCCGAAATTAAAAATTCGAAAGCCCGAAACACAAGGAATGATAATTGGAAAACCTGCTTTGCGCGAATGGTGGCAGGATGCTTTCGACCGTTTTCCAAGTTTAAATTACAAAGTTACATCGCTTACCGCAAATGGAGATCGGGTATTTATGGAATATGTTCGTTCGGTGGATGGCGAAGAAAATATGCTCGTGGCTGAAGTATTGATTGTGAAAGAGGGAAAAATTATCGCATCAAGAGTTTATCATGGGTAGAATTAGGCAAATATTAATTATTAAATTAGCCCTTAATTTAAATAATTTATATCTTTAAATTTAACTTTTAAATAAATATGAGAAAATATACACTACTTTTTATTGCTATTTCAATTTCAGTGCTATTCATTAATTGCAAATCAGAAGAAAAATCGGTTGATTTTACCGCTTTGACAAAAAGTTATTTTGATGGAAAAAACGAATTAAACCCATTAGATGCTACTCTAAATGGGCAAAGTCAATTTAACGATCAATTGCAATTTGAAATGACCGATAGTTTCAGACTAAAGCAAAAAGCGTTTTATGATAAATTTGAAATCGAACTTTCAAAAGTGGATGAAACAAAGCTAACTCCGGAAGAAAAAATCAGTTATGAAATCATAAAATGGGAAATTGGCGTAGGCAAAGAGCAACTTGCTCAACCTTCAAATTTAATTCCTATACATCAGTTTTGGGGTACTCATTTAACGATGGGACAATATGCTGGAGGAACTGCTGGACAACCGTTTAAAACAGAAAAAGATTACAGAAATTTCTTGAAAAGAATGGATTTGTATTCTGTTTGGATAGATTCTGCAATGGTTTACATGAAAAAAGGAATTGCAAAAGGAGTGGTTTTACCAAAGGCGTTAACCGTTAAAGTAATTCCAGAATTTGAGGATATGATAACTTCAAACGTAGAGGACAACCTATTTTATTCTACAATAAAAACGATGCCAACTTCCTTTTCAGATACTGTAAAAAAGGATTTAACAGAAAAATATAAAACTACAATTACAAATAAATTGATTCCACAATTTCAAAAAATGACGCAGTTTTTAAAATCAGAATACCTTCCTGCGTCAAGAAATACAAGTGGAATTGGAAGTTTGCCATTTGGAAAAGAATATTATGCAGCTTGTGTAAAACAATGGACAACTACCAATACTTCACCCGAAGAAATTCATGAATTGGGATTAAAAGAAGTGGCTCGCATAAAACTAGAGATGGAAAAAGTGAAAACTCAAGTGGGTTTCAAAGGGACTTTATTATCGTTTTTTGACGAAGTTCGAAATAAAAAAGAACTAAAACCTTTCAAAAAACCAGAAGAAGTAATTGCAAATTTTGAAAATATTTATGCAAGAATAAAACCAAATGTAGACAAATTGTTTTCTCTACAGCCAAAAACTAAATTCCAAATAAAAAGAACAGAAGCTTTCAGAGAACTTTCAGCAAGTGCGGAATATGTTCAAGGTGCCGCTGACGGAACACGACCTGGTACTTTTTATGTACCAATTCCTGATGTGACAAATTATAATCTTTATGGGGATGAAGATTTATTTTTACATGAAGCGATTCCAGGGCATCATTTTCAAATATCATTACAACAAGAAAACCAACAATTGCCTGATTTCAGAAAATTTAATTGGTTTGGCGCCTATGGTGAAGGCTGGGCTTTGTACACTGAAAGTTTAGGATCTGAATTAGGATTATATAAAGATCCTTATCAGTATTTTGGGATGTTAGGAAACGAAATGCACCGCGCAATTAGGCTGGTTGTAGATACTGGAATCCACACCAAAGGCTGGACAAGAGAACAAGCAATTAAGTACTCTTTAGAAAATGAAGCAGAAAGTGAAGCAAGTATTACGGCTGAAATTGAACGCTATATGGCCATTCCAGGACAGGCTTTATCTTACAAAATTGGACAACTGAAAATTATGGAATTGCGTAAAAAAGCATCTGAAAAAATGGGAGCTAAATTTGACATAAAGAAATTCCACGAAAAAGTATTAGAATCTGGGGTTTTACCATTGGCATTATTGGAAAATAAAATCAATGATTGGATCAACGAAAAATAATAATCTTATCCTTTTTAGATTTTTATAAACAAACTTTTCAAGCTATCTTTGTAGTTGAAATTTACAATTGATTTTGATCAAGAAAAAGAATATGAAATTAGATAAAAAAGACATTCTCAAAGCATTAGAAACAATCACAATTGCGGGAGAAGGTAAAAATATGGTGGAGAGTGGCGCAGTAAAAAATGTAGTCACATTTGGAGATGAAGTAATTATCGATTTAGTGTTGAGCACTCCAGCGATGCATATTAAAAAAAGAGCTGAAGACGATATCAAAAAAACCATTCACGAGTTGGTTTCTGCTGATGCAAAAATCCAAATAAAATCTACTGTTGTAGTCCCTGAGCCGAACGAAATTAAAGGAAAGACAGTTCCGGGAATGAAAAATATTATTGCAATAGCTTCTGGAAAAGGTGGTGTTGGAAAATCTACTGTTACCGCAAATTTAGCTGTTACATTAGCAAAAATGGGATTCAAAGTTGGTATTTTAGACGCCGATATTTACGGCCCTTCGATGCCAATTATGTTTGATGTAGAATCGGAAAAACCAATTTCAGTTACCGTTGACGGAAAATCAAAAATGAAACCTGTTGAAAGCTACGAGATAAAAATGCTATCGATAGGATTTTTCACTTCACCAAGTCAAGCAGTTATTTGGCGTGGACCAATGGCTTCAAAAGCGTTGAACCAAATGATATTTGATGCTGATTGGGGAGAATTGGATTTTATGCTGCTTGATTTACCTCCGGGAACAGGAGATATTCACCTTTCTATAGTTCAATCGTTACCTATAACTGGGGTTGTAGTAGTGAGTACTCCACAAGCTGTTGCTCTAGCTGACGCAAAAAAAGGAGTTGCCATGTTTACTTCAGATAGCATCAATGTTCCTGTTTTAGGAATTATAGAAAATATGGCCTACTTCACTCCTGAGGAATTGCCAGAAAATAAATATTATATCTTTGGTAGAGAAGGCGCAAAAAACCTAGCTGAAGATTTAAATGTAACTTTCCTTGGTGAAGTTCCAATAGTACAATCTATTCGTGAAGCTGGAGATATTGGAAGACCTGCGGCTTTACAAGAAGGTTCAATTATAGAGAAAGTTTTTCAAGAAATTACTAGAAATGTAGTTCATGAAGTGGTAAAAAGAAATGAAAATCTACCTCCAACAGAAGCGGTTAAAATAACAACAATGGCAGGCTGTTCAGCGGTAAAAAAATAATTATTTCGTCTAATTGGAACAAAAAAAATTATGACAATAGAAGAATTAACAACAAGCGTAGAAAATGCACTTCAAGAAATTAGACCTTTTCTAAATTCTGATGGTGGCGATATCTCATTGATTTCAATTGAAGATGGCAAACATGTGAAAGTTCGTTTACAAGGAGCTTGCGTGGGTTGTAGCGTGAATCAAATGACATTAAAAATGGGTGTGGAAACAACCATTAAAAAGTTTGCCCCACAAATTGAAACAGTAACAAATGTTGATTAATAATTTTGGTTAAAACCAATATTAATTTATAATTTTAATATGATTGAAACGGATATTCTCATCATTGGCGCTGGACCTACAGGATTATTCACCGTATTTGAAGCTGGGCTTTTAAAGTTAAAATGCCACATCATTGATGGTTTACCACAACCAGGTGGACAGCTTTCAGAGTTATATCCTAAAAAACCAATATTTGATATCCCAGGATTTCCAACCATTTTAGCCGGTGACTTGGTTACCAATTTAATGGAACAGATTAAGCAATTTCAACCCGGATTTACACTTAATGAAATTGCAGAAACTATCGACCAACTTGAAGATGGAACTTTCATTGTTACCACAAATAAAGGAACCAAACACCACGCCAATTCAGTTGCAATTGCAGGAGGATTAGGGAGTTTCGAACCAAGAAAACCTCAACTTGAAGGAATTGAATTCTACGAACAAAACGATCGTGGTGTTGAATATTTTGTTAAAGATCCCGAAAAATTTAGAAATAAAAAAGTAGTCATTTCAGGAGGTGGGGATTCCGCTTTGGATTGGAGTATTTTCCTTTCAAATGTAGCTTCTAGCGTAACATTAGTTCATCGAAGAAATGAATTTCGAGGCGCTTTAGACTCAGTTGAAAAAGTTCAAGAATTGAAAGAATTAGGAAAAATAAAACTAATTACTCCAGGAGAAATCGTAGGTTTTAATGGTGAAAATCAATTAGAATCGGTAATCATTGAAACCAACGGTGAAAAAGTAACTACCGAAACAGATTACTTTATTCCATTATTTGGGTTAACCCCAAAATTAGGACCAATAGCCAATTGGGGATTAGAAATTGAAAAAAATGCCATTAAAGTAGACAACTCGTTGGATTATCAAACCAATATTCCGGGAATATATGCTATAGGCGATGTTAATACCTATCCAGGTAAATTAAAACTTATTTTGTGCGGATTCCATGAAGCGACTTTAATGGTACAAAGTGTTTATCAAAGAATGAATCCAGGAAAAAAATACGTGCTGAAATACACTACCGTTTCTGGTGTTGACGGATTTGATGGAACTCGAAAAGAAGCCGAAAAACAAGTTGTAAAATCTATTAATTAACTATGTCGGCGGATATCTCAATAAAAATTACCGATCGCAAAGGTGTTACTCACGAAATCCTCGCCCCTACCGATATGAATTTAAACGTGATGGAGGTAGTTCGAATGTATGAATTAGCTCCTGAAGGTACTATAGGAATATGTGGTGGAATGGCCATGTGTGCCTCTTGCCAATGTTATGTTCTAAATTCTGTAGAAATTCCCGAAAAAGGCGATGATGAGGAAGCCATGCTTTCCGAAGCTTTCAACGTTAAACCGAACAGCCGCT
>RFPP01000030.1 GCA_009926065.1 Flavobacteriaceae bacterium | reverse complement strand
TGGCTTCAAAATTTCTAGAGATTGCTCTAAAAATTCCTTCAAAACCTCCATTTCTTGGTTGACTTCAATTCGTATTGCTTGATACATTTGAGCCAATATTTTATGACTTTTATGAGCTTGTAAAAAACGTCCAAGAACTACCTTTAGCTGTTCCGTATTTTTTATCGGATTATATTCCCTTGCTTCAATAATCACTCGAGCAATAACTGGAGCATTTTTTAATTCACCATAATTAAGGAACACTCTTCTCAAATTTTCTTCATCATATTCATTGACCACTTTATAGGCATTTAGATCTTGTTTTTGACTCATTCTCATGTCCAGTTCCCCTTCGAAACGAGTAGAAAAACCTCGTTCTGCAACATCAAATTGGTGAGAGGAAACCCCTAAATCACCTAAAATTCCATCAACACTATTTACATTGTGAAATCGTAAAAATCTTTTTATGAATCGAAAATTCTCATTTATTAATACAAATCGATCGTCATCAATTGAATTAGCAATTGCATCTTCATCTTGATCGAAAGCATACAATCTGCCCTTGGGACCTAACCTACTCAAGATTTCTCTTGAATGACCTCCACCTCCAAAAGTCACATCTACATAAATTCCGTCAGTTTTTATATCTAGTCCGTCAACAGATTCTTTTAATAAAACAGGATTATGATATTCCATTTTCATCATCATTTACATTACCCATTACCTCTTCTGCTAAATCTGCAAAATCAACTTCATCATTAGAAATGAAATTTTCATACAAATCTTTATCCCAGATTTCAACTATATTAACCGCTGAAGAAAGCACCAAATCTTTGGAAATTGATGCAAAGGCAACTAAATCTTTAGGTACTAATAGTCTACCTAAAGCGTCTATTTCTACTACTTTAACACCAGCAGTAAAACGACGGATAAAATCATTATTCTTTTTCACAAATCGGTTCAACTTGTTGATTTTATTCATCATCAAGTTCCATTCTGCCATTGGATATAATTCTAAACAAGGTTGAAAAACAGAACGCTTCAAGACAAAACCATCAAGAAGAGCGGCTGACAATTGCTTTTTCAAAGGCGCAGGTAAAAGAAGCCTTCCTTTAGCGTCAACTTTGCATTCATATGTTCCAATAATTGAATTCAATTTTACTTGTTTTTAAATCATATTGACAAAAATAAAAAAAAATTCCCACAATTTACCACAAAATACCACTTTGTTAATAAGTTTTCCCACTTTAATAAAAAAAATAGAAAAAAAGAAATAAAATATTTATAAATATCTCAATTACAGACATTTAAAAAATAGTTGAAAAAGTTGTTTTTTAAAAATAATTTGGATAAAAGAAAAAAAATGTAGACTTTATTACTTGAAAAAATAAAATATAACCTTTAATTGGATTTGAATTAAAATAATTTAGAATTGAAAAAAAATGATTTTTTATACCAAAAACAATGCATTTAAATACTTATATTTGTCAAAAAAGTAAAGCAATATAATAAGATGGAACAAGTCATAAAAAAAGAAGGTCGATATACCTATTTTGAAGCTGGCGAAGGTACTCCAATAATCGTATTACATGGATTAATGGGCGGATTAAGTAACTTTGAGTCTGCAGGCGCGTTTTTTTCTAAAAAAGGCTATAAAATAATTATCCCTGAATTACCTATTTATACTCAGAGTTTATTAAGAACAAATGTTAAAGCTTTTGCAAAATATGTAAAAGATTTTATTGTGTATAAAGGTTTTGATAGAGTCATTTTAATGGGAAATTCATTAGGGGGTCATATTGCTTTGTACCATGCTAAAATGTATCCAGAAAAAATGTTAGGTCTTGTAATTACAGGAAGTTCAGGGCTTTATGAAAATGCAATGGGCGATAGTTATCCAAGACGTGGCGACTACGATTATATTCAAAAGAAAGCCGAAGCGGTATTTTACGATCCTAAAATTGCCACTAAAGAAATAGTTGACGAAGTTTTTAGCATGGCTAATGACAGAATCAAATTGATAAAAACACTAACTATTGCAAAAAGTGCAATTCGCCATAATATGGCTAAAGACTTACCCAAAATGCATATTCCAACCTGTATAATTTGGGGTAAAAACGATACAGTAACCCCCCCAGAGGTTGCGCTTGAATTTAATAGACTATTACCTAATTCATCACTCTATTGGATTGATAAATGTGGTCATGCCGCCATGATGGAGCGACCAGATGAATTCAACGAAATTATGCTTGAATGGTTAAAAAAGGTTAATTTATAATATTATTTTCACCAAATAATTTCAAAAATTGTTTGGTGTTTTTTTTAACTACCTTTGCAAAAAATCAAAATTCATTATGAAAATTAACACGGCCGAATTTATTATTAGCAATTCAGAAGTGGATAAATGTCCGAAAGACTTTTTGCCAGAATATGCCTTTATTGGTCGGTCAAATGTTGGCAAATCTTCGTTGATTAATATGCTAACCAATCATAAAAATTTAGCAAAAACATCGGGAAGACCAGGAAAAACTCAATTAATCAATCATTTTTTAATTAATAATAATTGGTTTTTGGTTGATTTACCAGGATACGGTTATGCTAAGGTTTCTAAAAAAACCAAATCGATATTCCAACAATTTATAACTGATTATTTTGAAACACGCGAACAATTAGTGTGTGCATTTGTGTTAATTGATATTCGTCACGAAGCTCAAAATATTGACATCGAATTTATGTCATATATGGGAGAAAGTGAAATTCCGTTTTGTATCATTTTTACAAAAGCAGATAAAATCAGTAAAGTGAAAATTAATTCTCATATTGCTGCATACAAAAAACAGATGTTTGCCAATAATTGGGCTGAAATGCCTCATTACTTTGTAACCTCAGCAACTGAAATGACTGGAAAGGCGGAATTACTAGAATATATTGACGAAATAAATCAACAAGTTTTTAAAAATAACAGTCAGTTTTAGAAACTATATTTATTTGTTCAGGTCCAATTTTTCTGCAAAATAATCACAAAAATCTTTCATTGTTTCCGACATTTTCTCATCGCCTGTTGCTCGCATGTAGGTATCGGACATTGCAACTAGAGTTTGGTGAAAAAAGAGCTTCATTTCGTCAACCGGCATGTCTTTAGTCCATAAATCAATGCGAAGTGATTCTTTATTATCGCTATTCCAAATAGACAGCATAATTGCTTTAGCTTCTTCAGAATTTACACCCCCGTCTTGTGCGGACCAACTTAATTTTTCAGGTACTTTATTTTCGTCTAAATCAATGTAAAAATTAATTTCAGAAGTTGAATTTGTCATTATTTCTTAGGTTTGTATTTTGAATTTTGAAATATTTCTATAGGATCCATTTGCAATAATTGCTGCAAATTTACATCATTATTTTTCATAAAAGAACGAACAATTTGCCAGCCTACCCAGGTACCAACTCTTCCTGGCGTTTCGTTATCAATTTCAAGATAAAATTTTGAAAAAGGGGCAGAATTAATAAATCTACTTGGTAATCTAATATCGGTACTGTATAGTAATTGTTCTTCCATAAAATAACGCCACATGTAACTCTCGTTTTCTTGACACCAAGTAATTTGTTCAGGAGTGTAGCCAATTTTATTAGCATCGGTAGATTGAGGTAATAAAATGTCTTTTAAATACAATTGTTTTCCAGCATATATCATATAAGAAAGCAGGTTCCTATTACTTCCGAAAGGAATTTTTCTAACTGAAAAACTTGTAACTATATCCGGCATAATTTGGTTTTGCTCAAAATTTTGTTTTAGATATTCTGGAAACTCATAAAATTTATGGTTTTTTCCTAAATATAAATCAAGAGAAATAAGCACCAGACTATCGGTATAAATGACTTTATTTTGATAATCCATTTCAGAAATAAGTGTAATTACTTTTGGAGTTTTAATATTTGGAAAATAGAATTTAATATGCTGGAAAAGTGACTCTAAATCGGAATTTACCTTTTCAAAATTGGAGTATTTTTTTTGAACTTCTGAATATAATTCTCTGTAAAGTGGATTTTTTATTTTGTTCACCCAAACAGAATCTGGAGTTTGAGATGGAAAAAAATAAGGGTATTTATTTTTTACATTTTGAAGATTTTCCACAGGTGATTCATAGAAAATTTTATCAAATCGTTCAACTTTAATGTTAATTGGAATTTCCTCGACTTCTTTTTCGATTTTACTTTTATGATCACATGAAGTTAAGAATGCCAATAACAAAAATAGAGTCCATATTTTTTTCATAGTGTTTATTTTTTACCCCTGATTGCAGTGGAAATCCTTTTTTTGAGGTACGAAAAAAAAGATTGCAACGTAAAGCAGGAAATAGCTACAAATAATTATTATTTTTGCAAATATACATTGCAGTACTATAAACTATAACAATAAATGTCTAAAAAAAGTACAATTCAGGTTGAAAAAGTGAACCAACATATTGTGAACTGGTTAAAAGAGTATGCAATTTCATCTAAAACCAATGGCTTTGTGGTTGGAATTTCAGGTGGAGTAGATTCGGCGGTAACTTCTACATTGTGTGCACAAACTGGATTTCCCACTTTATGTGTTGAAATGCCGATACATCAAAATGAAAATCACGTAAAACGTGGAAAAGAGCATATTGAGCAGTTGAAAAATAGATTTCCAAATGTTCAAAGTGTGATTACCGATTTGACTTCGGTATTTGACGATTTTGTGAAATTGGTACCTTCTGGGGAGGATGAAAATAAGAAAAACCTTGCTTTGGCAAATACTAGAGCGAGAATGAGAATGAGTACTTTGTATTATCATGCCGGAATTAATGGTTTTCTAGTGGCTGGAACAGGAAATAAGGTAGAAGATTTTGGAGTTGGTTTTTATACAAAATACGGAGATGGCGGAGTTGATTTAAGTCCGATAGCTGATTTAATGAAATCGGATGTTTTTGCATTAGGAACTTATTTAAAAATTCCAAATTCAATATTGATTGCTGAACCGTCGGATGGACTATTTGGCGATGCACGATCAGATGAAGAGCAACTTGGCGCCAGTTACGATGAGCTAGAATGGGCTATGATTGAAGATAATTATGGCAAAACTATGAGTGATTTTTCAGGAAGAGAACAAGAAGTGTTTTCTATTTATAAAAGATTAAACACAGCGAATCAACACAAAATGAACCCAATACCAGTGTGTTTGATTCCAAAAGAGTTTAAATAGATTACTTTAGCATTATGATACAATGGCTGAATAATTTATTGGGGGTAAAAAAAACGTCAGACAAATGGGATGATATGAATAAATTTTTAATAGTTGGACTTGGAAATATTGGTGCAGAATATGTCAATACAAGACATAATATTGGTTTCAAAGTACTTGATTTTATTGCAAATAAAGAGGGGGCTAGTTTTGATAATTTAAAATTTGGAGCCGTAACTGAATTAAAGATAAAAGGAAAGACTTTTATTCTGTTGAAACCAAATACCTATATGAATTTGAGTGGAAAAGCAGTAAAATATTGGATTGACAAAGAAAAAATAGCTTTGGATAAAGTTTTGATTATTACTGACGATTTGAATTTATCTTTCGGCACAATTAGAATTCGATCCAAGGGAAGTGACGGCGGACACAATGGTTTAAAAAATATAACTCAAGTATTAAATACTCAAGAATATGCCCGATTTAGATTTGGAATCAGCGATGCATTTAAAAAAGGAAAGCAAGTGGATTATGTCTTAGGAAATTGGGATGAAGAGGAAAAAGAAAAACTACCAGAACGACTTGAAATTGCTTGTGAAATTGTTAAATCTTTTGGATTAGCAGGTTTAGAAATTACGATGACTTCATATAATGGCAAGTGACAATAGTGGTATGAAATTTGTAGTTGTGTTTTAAATATGTTAAAGTTTTATGTGTTTATATAGAAAAACTGCTACCTTTACAAAAAATTTAGAATGCTAAAAAATTACTTTTATATTGCTTTAACGGTACTTTTACTAAGTTCTTTTAGTGCAAAAGCTCAAGATAGTAAGGTAATGTCTAGAAATCAGGAAGCTTCAATTGAAGGTTTAAATTTCTATCCAAATCCTGTGAGCAATGGTAAGATTTACATTACTTCAAAATTATCCTTAGACAAAGAAATCACGATTTTTGATGTTTTAGGAAAAAAAGTCCTTCAAACAATATTGAACTCAAAAGAGTTAAATGTATCTGCATTATCCCCTGGTGTTTACATTATTAAAATTAAAGAAGCTGAAGCTACTGCAACCAGAAAACTAATAGTCAAATAGTTATCCAATTTTCATGTTAATAATTTAATGTAATATTTACATAGTATCTTATATTATGTTCATTTTACTTATTATATTTGTACATAAAAATTAAATTAAAAATTTATGAAAAAAATTTACTTATTTACTTCAATGTTGTTTCTTTTGATTGGATACACATCGAATGCTCAAGTGGTAATTAGCCAAGTTTATGGTGGAGGTGGTAATAGCGGAGCTCAATATACAAATGACTTTGTAGAGTTATTTAACAGAGGAACAGCTTCTGTTGACATTTCAGGTTGGTCAATTCAGTATGCATCAAGCACTGGAACAACTTGGTCTGTAAATACCATTCCTACATCTACGTCAATTGCACCTGGAAAATACTATTTAATTAAACTAGCTGGAAGTACTGTAGGCGTTGCTTTACCAACTCCTGATTTAGATGTTACTACATCTCCAATTAATTTATCGGGAACAAATGGAAAAGTAGCTTTAGTCAATTCTGCTATAGCTTTATCAGGCTCTACTTTAACTGCAGGTACATATGTAGATTTAGTTGGTTATGGTAGCGCATCCGCATATGAAGGTACAGCTGCTACTGGAGCTTTGTCAAATACTACTGCTGCTATTAGATTAAACGGTGGTTGTACAGATAATAATGCTAACAATACTGATTTTTTAGTTGCAGCTCCAAGCCCAAGAAACTCTTCAACTGCCACCAATACTTGCTCTACAGCTCCAAATATTGCAATTACCTCTCCTGTTAATGCAACTATTTACAACCCTTTAACTACTAGTGTTACCGTAAATGTTTCTGTATCCAACTTTACAGTTGCTAATGGGACTGGAAATGGTCATATTCACTACACCGTTGATGGTGGAGCTACTGTTATGAAATACGACACAACTCCTATTGTATTAAATGGACTTGCTGTAGGAAGTCACACAATTGTAGTAAGTTTAGTAGATAATAATCACGCACCTTTATCTCCTGTTGCTAGCGCAACAACTCAATTTACGATTGCAGCTTCAACAAATGTTGCAAATATTGCAGCATTAAGAGCTGGTACTTTAAATGCTTATTATACATTAACTGGAAATGCTGTAGTTTCACATGTTAGAACACCTGCGGGAACTGTTACTGTAAATACAACTAGAAATCAAAAATTTATTCAAGATGCAACTGGCGGTATATTAATTGATGATAGTGCTGGAAAAATTACAACACCGTTTGCTGTTGGTGATAGTATGAACAATGTTTCTGGTCAATTAATTGATTTTAATGGTATTTTAGAATTGGTTCCTTTACAAAACCAAACTGTTGTTTCTTCTGGAAATACTTTAACACCTGAAAATATTTCAATTGCAGCTTTAAATGCAAATGTTAATAATTACGAAAGTAAATTGATAAGTTTCAATAACATTACAATTACTGGAACAGTAGTTGCGGGTGTTGTAACCCCATTAACAGCGGGACAAGTATTTGCAACTAGTACTAACTATAATGTTTTTGATGGAACTACAAACGGAGTATTAAGAACAGGATTTGCAGAAGCAAATTATATTGGAACTGTAATTCCAACTGGAGCTTTTAATGTAACTGCTTTAGGTTATGACAATGTTTCTTCGGCTACTCCCCCTGTTTTAACACCTCAATTTATTCCAAGAAATCTAGCAGATTTTACAACACTTCAAACTCAAGATAACGAAATTGCAGGATTAAGAGTATATCCAAATCCGATATCAAATGGGGTTTTACATGTTGAATCCCACTTAAATATGGAAAAGACTATTTCTTTATTTGACGTTTTAGGTAAAGAAATTATTAAAACAACTACTTCAAACAATACAATTAATATTGCTAATTTGAATAGCGGGATCTATTTTGTGAAAATTACTGAAGGTGAAAAAACGGCAACTAAAAAATTAGTTGTAAAATAATTTCTATTTTATATAAAATAAAAAAACCTGTTCGTTTGAACAGGTTTTTTTTATGCATTACATTTAATTACTATATCTTGACATTACCCTTCCTAATTTTATAGAAAAAGAATTGATTAACTTAGTATAATCCATTGCTAAAGACATGGTATCTGAATTATCAACTTTTGGATCAGATAAAATAGAACCTTTTAATTCTTCAATGATTTTATCGACTAAATACCATCTCATAGTTAAAATAGTCTCTGAAACATATTGACTAATAGTTTCATTTTTTTGTTTAACAAATATATTTTGACCATCCCAATTGTGCAAAGTTATTTTTTCATCTTCCATTAATATATCTGTCACCTCTTGAGCAAATTCTTGAGGAAGTTGCATCAAATATTGCTCAATATTATATGTCTCATTCTGATTAAAATAATTAATTAAATTGTTATAAATATCTTTAAAAAACGGATTTGCCAATTCAACCTCATCTTCCTGTAAACTCAAATAAACTCTTTGGTAAACAAAATATTCTTTTTTCTCAATTGTGTTTTCAACCTCGCCATTGGCATTTGTTTTTAACAAAACATCTTCAAATTCTTCTTTAATGTTTCCGTAAAGAAGTAAAATTTTAATTATTGTTCGTTCTAATTGATATAAAACATCGACTTTCTCCACTTGATTTAAAGATTCGCTCTTAATAACTTCAAATGATTTTTGATCTTGTTTTATTTTTTTACCAATATCGGAAATGTCTTTTTTAACTAATTGGGCTAAAGTACTTAACAAAACTTGTTCAGAAATATCCATAATTCTAGAACACTCTTGAATGTAAATTTCACGTTGAATTCGGTCTGGAATCTTAGAAATACTTGCTACGATATCACGAATTAATTCTGCTTTTTTAATTGGATCATTCTTGGCATCTTTTATTAATAGTGAGGCTTTGAATTGAATAAAATCTTTTGAGTTTTCTTCTAGGTAAACTACTAAATCTTCATATGGAGTTTTCTTGGCAAAACTATCTGGGTCCTCACCATCAGGAAATTCGCAAACTCTTACATTCATTCCTTCTTCCAAAATTAAATCTATTCCTCGAATTGAGGCTCTTAAACCAGCTGCATCCCCATCAAAAAGTACCGTTACATTTTTAGTTAGTCTATTAATTAATCTAATTTGGTCAGGAGTTAATGCAGTTCCTGAGGAAGAAACGACGTTTTCAATTCCCGATTGATTAAATTGAATTACATCAGTATAACCTTCAACTAAAAAACAATTGTTTTGTTTTGCAATAGCTTGTTTCGCTTGATAAATTCCATAAAGCACCTTACTTTTATGATAAATATCGCTTTCAGGGGAATTTAAATATTTAGCTGCTTTTTTATCATTTGTTAATATTCTTCCACCAAATCCTAAAACTCTTCCTGACATGCTTTGAATAGGAAACATAACACGCCCTTTAAATCGGTCAAACGGCCTGTCATCCCTTGGAATTGTTAATCCTGTACTTTCTAAAAATTCTAATTTATAACCTTTTCCTAATGCTTCTTTTGTAAAAGCATCCCAAGCTTCAGGTGAATATCCCAGTGAAAATTTCTTGATAGTTTCATGGGTAAAACCTCTTTCTTTGAAATAAGTGTAACCAATAGCTTTTCCTTCTTCAGTATTTAAAAGTGCATCTTGAAAATAATTTTTGGCAAATTCAGAAACCAAATACATACTTTCTCGAACATCGGTATTGACTTTTTCCTCATCGGATTGTACTGTTTCTTCAATTTCAATATTATACTTTTTAGCTAAATATCTAATTGCTTCTGGATAGGTAAAATGCTCATGTTCCATTAAAAAAGCAACCGAATTTCCTCCTTTTCCGGAGCTAAAATCTTTCCAAATTTGTTTTACAGGAGATACCATAAATGACGGAGAACGCTCGTCTGAAAAGGGGCTTAATCCTTTAAGATTGCTCCCTGCACGTTTCAATTGAACAAAATCACCTATTACCTCCTCGACACGAGCGGTTTCGAAAACGGCATCTATAGTTGTTTTTGAAATCAATTTTAATTTAGGTTCAAAGATTAAAATTCAAAGTTACAAAGTTTTTTTTTGTAATGTAGTATTACTTTTTTCTTTCAATGACATAATTTACCATCATGATCAAAGATTCCTTGTAGTCGGATTGAGGGTAATTTTGTATTAATTGTAGTGCTTTTTGTTGAAATTCAATCATTTTTTGTTCTGCATAGGAAAGTCCGTTTTTATTTTTTACAAATGCAATTACCTCTTTAACTCTCTTTTTATCTTTATTATGATTTTTAATTGAATTGATAAGCCAGCTTTTTTCTTTAGTAGAGCAATTATTCAAAACGTGAATTAAAGGCAAAGTCATTTTTTGTTCTTTGATATCAATCCCTGTTGGTTTTCCAATTGCTTCTTCTGTGTAATCAAACAAATCGTCTTTAATTTGAAAAGCCATTCCTATATGCTCCCCAAATTTTCTCATATTTTCAACATGATTTTCATCTTCTATTACTGATTTTGCGCCAAGAGCACAACATGCAGCTATTAATGTGGCTGTTTTCTTTTGAATAATTTCAAAATAAACAGCTTCAGTTATGTCTAATCTTCGGGCTTTTTCAATTTGAAGTAATTCCCCTTCGCTCATTTCTCGAACTGCAACAGATATAATTTTTAGTAAATCAAAATCACCATTATCAATTGATAGTAATAAACCTTTAGACAATAAATAATCACCAACTAATACTGCAATTTTATTTTTCCAAAGGGCATTTATGGAGAAAAAACCTCGTCTTCGATTGCTGTCATCAACCACATCATCATGAACTAAAGTGGCGGTGTGAATTAATTCGATAACAGATGCACCACGATAGGTTCTTTCATTTACAATGCCGTTTGATAACATTTTTGCTGTTAGAAAAACAAACATAGGTCGCATTTGTTTTCCTTTTCTGTTTACAATATAATAGGTAATTCGATTAAGTATACCAACTTTAGAAACCATCGATTCTCGAAATTTTATTTCGAAAAGATCCATTTCTGATAGAATAGGTTTTTTTATTTCGGCAATTATATTCATAGTTTCCCAAAGATACTATTTTGAACCTAGATTGAAAATATTTTTTAATTTCAATTAAACTTTTTACATTTGTTTTAGTCTTATTATAAAGAACTTTAAAAAAATAAATATGAAAACAAATTCAATTTTAAAATTAACTGTATTGTTTGCGGTTATTTTATTTGTAAGTTGCTCTAAGGATAACAATGATCTTGCTAACGTGTTTACCGTAGAAGATATTCAAACAAATGCTAAATTAGATCAAGCTGCTAATGATTTATCTGAAATTATTGACGACCAGTATTTTATTGAAAATCCCGCAGGTAAAAGTATAGCTCCTTCTGAAATTAATTCGTTACCTCCATGTGTAGTTGTAACTAGAACGGTTACAGCAACTACTTGGACTAGAACTATTAATTTTGGAACTTCAGGATGTGCAATGCCAAATGGAGCTATTCTAAGAGGTATAATTAGAGTTAGTGGAAGTTTACCCTATTCTAGCAACAATTATGTGATTAACTATTCTTTTGATGGTTTTTACTACAATAACTTTTTAGTTCAAGGAAATAGAACAGTAACTAGATCATTGGGAACTTCTACTTTCCAATCAAATGTTCATCCTATTTGTGTTATGGATATTGATATGACTTTCACTAATTCAAATGGAGTTTACAGAAGAGTTGGTACAAGAACAAGAGAATGTGTAGAAGGATATACTACTCCTATTTGGGTTGATAATGTTTATGTAATTACAGGAAACTGGACAACAACTTTTCCGAATGGAAATGTTCACTCAAACTCAATTTCAAATACTTCTCCTATAAGAGTTCGATTAAATTGTGATCACAGAGTAGTTTCTGGGGTTGTTAATATTACTAGACCAAATCACACAGCAGTTTTAGATTATGGCAGTGGAGCCTGTGATAACATAGCTACCATTTCAATTGATGGAGGTACACCTATCACTATTACATTTTAAAAAAATTATCATTTTTACATAAAAAAAACGTTCAGAAAATTCTGAACGTTTTTTTTTATATTTCTTTGTTGGCTAATTGACCACAAGCAGCGTCAATATCCTTACCTCTACTGCGTCTCACTTTTGCAATGATATCAATTTCAGCAAGAGCTTTTATATAAGCATTTATTGATTCTTCAGACGCTTGTTGGAATTCACCGTCATCAATCGGATTGTATTCAATTAAATTTACTTTACATGGAACATATTTACAGAATTTTACTAAGGCGTCAATTGACTTTTTATCATCATTGATTCCCTTCCAAACTACATATTCATAGGTGATTTTGCTTCTCGTTTTGGAATACCAATATTCTAATGATTCTCTTAAATCTACTAAAGGAAAATTGGTTGAAAAGGGCATTATTCTGGATCGTGTTTCATCAATTGCTGAATGTAAAGAAACTGCCAATTTAAATTTAACTTCATCATCGGCAAGCTTTTTAATCATTTTAGGAATACCTGAAGTAGAAAGTGTAATTCTTTTTGGAGACATTCCCAAACCTTCATTTGAGGTGATCATTTCAATCGCTTTCAAAACATTATTATAATTCATGAGGGGTTCTCCCATCCCCATAAAAACAATATTCGAAAGTGGACGATTATAATAAAGGCGGCTTTCTTTGTCAATAGCGATTACTTGATCATAAATTTCTCCGGGTTCCAAATTTCGCATTCTTTTTAATCTAGCTGTAGCGCAAAAGTTGCAATCTAAACTACATCCTACTTGACTTGAAACACATGCAGTTGTTCTTGTTTCAGTTGGAATCAAAACACTTTCTACAACTAATCCATCATGAAGGCGAACGGCATTTTTTACTGTTCCATCTGAACTGCGTTGCATTGAATCAACCTTAATATGGTTGATTACAAAATTTTTTTCAAGCATCAATCGAGTTTCTTTTGAAACATTGGTCATGTCATCAAAACTATGTGCGCCTTTGTTCCATAACCATTCATAAACCTGGTTTCCTCGAAATGCCTTATCATGATTTAAAACAAAAAAATCACGAAGCTGTTCTTTTGATAATGCTCTTATGTCTTTTTTCTCGATTTGCATGTTGCAAATTTAGTTTAATTTGTGGATTTGTTTATTTGATAAATTGATAACTTTGACAAAAAATAATAATACAATCAAAAGATGCACTTTATTTCCCAAGAATTAGAAGATTATATCGAAAAGCATTCTGAAAAAGAACCTGATTTGTTAGCAGCATTAAATAAGGAAACCTATCAAAAAGTGCTATTACCCAGAATGTTGAGCGGGCATTTTCAAGGTCGAGTATTGAGTATGCTTTCAAAATTAATTCGTCCTGTTACTATTCTAGAAATTGGAACCTTTACAGGTTATGCTGCTTTATGTTTGTGCGAAGGAATGCAAGAAAACGGTCAATTACATACCATTGATAATAAAGAAGAATTGGAAACTATTCAAAGAAAATATTTTAATAAATCACCTTGGGGAGGTCAAATTTTTCAACATTTAGGTGATGCAATTGACATTATCCCGAAATTAGAATTAAAATTTGATTTGGTTTTTATTGATGCCGATAAAGAAAATTATCTTAATTATTTTGAAATGGTTGTTCCAAAGATGAATAAAGGTGGCATCATATTATCGGATAATGTTTTATGGAGCGGAAAAGTACTGGAACCTTTGCAAAAAAACGATATTAGCACAAAAGTCCTATTAGAATACAATGAATTATTGAAAAATGATCCTAGAGTGGAAACTGTTTTATTACCTATTCGTGATGGATTAACCGTTTCTAGGGTTATTTAATTACTTTTCTTATTTTGAGAAAATCAAATAATTTATAAAATAAAAACCCTAAAATAAATCCATTAATATAGCCGCAAATGATATCTGTTGGATAGTGTAATCCTAAGTAAATACGACTAAATGCGAAAATTAGTGGCCACAAAAATAATAGCCCAAAATACTTGAATTTGTCTTTAAGAATTAAATATAAAAATGAAGTAACTGCCATTGAATTTGAAGCATGTCCAGAGAAAAAACTAAAGGTATCACTCGATTTTACAACCCTAATTAACCCATTAATTTTTGGATCACTGCATGGACGAAGACGTTGAAAATTATCTTTTACAAGATTTGTAAATTGATCGGAAATAGTGATTAAAACCATTACAAATAAAAGCAAATATAAGGTTTGTTTAACTCCAATTTTCTTATAAATTAAATAGAGTAAAACTAAAAAAAATGGTGTCCAATTACTTTGTTTTGTAATAAATATCCAGAAGGGATCGAAGGTGGATGATCCTAGCCCATTTAAAAAAATAAGCAGTTCTTTATCGAGTGCTAAGATCTTATCAAGCATTAAGATTGTCTTTTTATTGGACCTTCGTTTTCAATAGTTTTCACTTTTTCAATATCAATTTTAGCATTTTCTATAACGGGACTCGCGTCATTAAGCAAATTTTGTTTTGCTTTACTAATTTCTTGATTGATATTTCCAGTAATATCTGTAATTGATTTAGAATCTAAGCCATTTGCTTCAGCCCCTTTTTGAATTTCACTTTTAATATCATTTGTAGCATTTTTCAATTGTGCCATAGCTTTACCCATTGTTCTTGCAATATCTGGGATTTTATCGGATCCAAAAAGCATAAGAACTACAAATAATATTAGTATTAATTCACCTCCTCCTATTCCAAACATAACTATTTATTTTTGCAAAGTTATTAAGTTTTTATAACTCTAATAGTACATATAATATATAAAATATCTTAATCAAATTTAGATTTTATTTCTACTTTTGGCCAGGTATTATTTGTAACATCAATGTCGGCGGTTTCTAATTTTGGATCAACCACAATTTTAGAAATCACTTTCTTGGTTGCAAAAGTTCGAGTTACTTCATCGTCATTCATTCTCCAAATTTGAGCTGGAAATTTATGATTTTCAATAGTTCCATCTTCAAATGTTAACTCTACTATTATTGGCATAACCAATCCTCCTGGCTTATTAAAGGTAACTTCATAGAAGTATTTAGGTGAATCGAATTTAGCAATTTCCTCAGGTTTGAAATTAGTTTTAATAAATTCATCCAATGCCTTGATTTCCTTTATTTCTAATGGCTTGTTCATTTCTGGCTTATAATTTTCACTGGTGCTATTAACCATAAAAACCATCGGCCCTGTTGCTCTCAATCGGTTTCTTCTTGTAGATGTTGGGGCTTTAAAGTCTTTTGGAGCATCATTACTTACAAAATATTGCTTCACTTCTTTAATTCCGATATCTGTAAAATCAGTCGTGTAAAACCATCCTCTAAAAAACCAATCTAAATCAGTTGCCGAGGCATCTTCCATAGTTCTAAAGAAATCTTCTGGTGTTGGATGTTTGAATTTCCATCTGTTGGCATAGGTTTTAAAGGCATAATCAAATAATTCATGACCCATAATTGTTTCCCGTAAAATATTTAATCCCGCAGCTGGTTTCCCATAAGCATTATTTCCAAATTGTTTTATAGTTTCAGAATTAGTCATTATTGGCTCTAAATTTTTTTGATCTCCACTCATATAGGCAACAATTGACTTTGGCGATCCTCTTTCTACAGGATAAGTTGATTCCCATTCTAATTTAGCTTTGTAATCCATAAATGAATTCAAACCTTCATCCATCCAGGTCCATTGACGTTCATCAGAATTCACAATCATTGGAAAGAAATTATGACCCACTTCATGAATAATTACTCCTATCATTCCATATTTTACTCTGTCGGTGTATTTACCATCTTCATCTGGACGCCCAAAATTCCAACAAATCATTGGATATTCCATACCTTGATCTTGTGCATTAACAGAAACTGCTTTTGGATAAGGATAGTCAAATGTTAAGCTAGAATAACTTTTCAAAGTATGTGCTACGATTCTAGTAGAATATTCCTCCCATAATGGATTTCCTTCTTTAGGGTATAATGATATTGCCATTACAGTTTTACCACCTAATTTTACAGCCATTGCGTCTAAAATAAATTTTCTAGAAGTTGAAATTCCAAAATCTCTTACATTTTCTGCCTTAAATTTCCATGTTTTTTTCTTATCAGAAAAACCTTTTTCAGCTTCAATTGCTTCGGCTTGAGTTACAATAATTACAGGTTTGTCGAATGAATTTTCTGCTTGAGCATACCTTTTTACTTGTTCAGGTGTGAATACCTCAGCTCTGTTTTGCAATACTCCAGTAGCTTCTAATATATGGTCAGCTGGAACAGTTATATTAACTTCATAATTTCCAAAAGGCAAAGCAAATTCACCGCTTCCCCAAAATTGCATATTTTGCCAACCTTCAACGTCGTTATAAACTGCCATTCTAGGATAAAATTGAGCTAAAACATATAAATTATTTCCATCTTTGAAATTTTCGTAGCCCGAACGGCCACCATCAATCATATAATTATTAATATTATAATTCCACTTGATGTTCAAAACAATTTTTTCTCCGTGTGCTAATGGCTTTGTCAAATTAATTCGCATCATCGTTTCATTCACAGTATAGGACATTAAATTTCCTTTACTATCTTTTACATAATCAATCTTAAAACCACCGTCGAATTTTTCTTCTAAATATTTTTTTGAAAAACCTCCAACACTAATTGCGGGTTCAATTTTTGAATTTTCGACTAAAGGAGATTTAGAGGTTTTAGCAGCTCTATTTTGATCCAATTGAATCCATAAATAATCTAAAGATTCTCTAGCATTATTAGTATAAGTTATGGTTTCTTTACCATAAATTTTGGCATTTTTATCATCCAACTCAATGTCCATTTTATAATCGGCTTGCTGCTGATAATATTCTGGTCCAGGGGCTCCAGAAGCAGTTCGATACATGTTTGGGGTGGCCAACAAATCGTACATTTGTCGAAACTTGTTTTTATCTTCATGGCCTAATTCTTTAGGCTTCGAAGGTTCTTTAACTTCTTGTGAAAAAGTTGTAAATGTTATAAAGAACAATAGAAATAAAGTAATAATATTTTTCATAATGGACGACTTTTTAATCTTTAAATTGCTAAAGTAATTAATTTATTTGAGTTTTTTGTTTAGTTATTTTAAGATTCCACTTAAAGTTTCTGAAGTGAGTAATAAACTCTGCTTTTCTCCGTAAATTGTGGATTGAATTATATTTTGCTGTTCTGAATTTAATTCAATTAAAGCGGAATTTCTTACTTCTAAAGATCTTATTTTGGGAATATCTTTTACATTGTAGTAACAAATAATCACATTTCCCTCCATTTCTTTACTAAGAAAATTAACTGGTTTTAATTGATCATTAACTTTTAATGAAAAATTATCTAAAATATATTTTATCATTAAATTTACATCTTCTTGAGTTTCATTTTTTTCTCCTAAATTAGTTCTCTTCCCATATTTTTTCAATAATACTGCATTTACATCATCTACAAAAAGTCTTGAAGTAATTTGAAGCATTTTTTTCTCAGGCGCATAATTAATTTGGTAGATGGAAACATAAAATTTATGAAACCCAAAAGAGGAAAAAACCAAGCAAGTAACAACTAATAAAGTGTATAATTTTATTTTATTCATTTGTCAAAAGTAATTAAACCTCTTCTATTTTGGAATAGCGTTATAATTTACAGCTAATTTAGATATTAAAAATAACATCATAGTTCTGTTTTTAACTTTTAATGCGGCTGTAAATTCTTTGTCTTCAATAATATACCTTTGAAAATCATCGATATAAATTTCAGGTATTTTTAATGTTTCTGTATAATATTTGTCTTCATACAAAATACCAACTTTATCCAAAAGACGTTCTTTTCGTTCCACAACAACCTCCTTTTTTAGCATAGCAGTTCGACCTGACATCCAATTAATTGGGACATCTAAAATTCCGTTGGTTGCGGTGTGTAATTTTCTTTCAGCTGGTGTATATTGTTTTTGTCCAGGAATTATACTCACCCCTTCTATAGGACTTTTCTTAACTATCACCTCCTCAAGTTCATTGATTTTAGGGTACATATTTACAGTAATTGTTCCTGATTTAAAATCTTCCTCATCAACTAGGACTCTTCTGATTTCGAAAGATTTTGATGAAAACATTAAGATATCATCAGCTTTAGCCATTATGAAAAATACTCCTTTACTATTGCTTACAGTTACTTTTTCATTACCTAAATTCACCACTTCAATTCCTGAAAGCATAGTATCGTCAGCTACAATTATTCCTTGAAGTAGTTTCTCATTACGATCTTGCGACCACATTGAAAAAGTACTTAAAAATAAATGAAGTACAATCCATTTTTTCATAATCAAAACAACCAATTTATATTTTTTTGTAAAAGTATTTAAGTCCAATTAGAAATTATAATTTGGATTGATAAACTTATGTTAATATATAATTGTTAATATTATAAAAAAAATGATAAAATAGGTAACTTTGAAACCATAAAATGAAAAAAATAAAAAAAATGAAAAATTGCATCATTGCGAGCACGTCAACTCTTTTTGGAGGCAACTATTTAGACTATATTTTACCTGAATTATCATTGCATTTCAAGAATTGTAAAACGATTCTATTTATTCCTTATGCTCAGCCTGGAGGCATTTCTTATGATGAATACACTGATAAAGTGGGAATAGCTTTCGCAAAAATAAATATCGCTGTGAATGGTATTCATGAATTTGATAATCCAATAGAAGCTGTTACTAATGCAGAAGGTATTTTTACAGGTGGAGGAAATACATTTTTATTGGTATTCCAATTGCATAAACTTAAAATAATGAATGCATTGGAAGAAGCCATAAATGGTGGAACCCCATATTTAGGAACAAGTGCAGGAAGTAATATTTGTGGTTTAACGATGCAAACCACAAATGATATGCCTATAATTTACCCACCCAGTTTTCAAACTCTTGGAATTTTACCATTCAATATCAACCCACATTATTTAGATGCCGATTTGCAATTAAAACATAATGGAGAAACCAGAGAAATGAGAATTAATGAATTTCACTTTTTGAATTCTCCACCGGTTATTGGGCTTCGGGAAGGAAGTTGGCTAGATGTTAAAGGGGATAAAATTACTTTGAAAGGAGGGCTATACGCAAGATTATTTCAAAAAAATAAAGCACCAATAGAAATAGCATCGGAAAGTGATCTTAGTAAAATTAAATAAAAAATCCCCAACCTTTGAAGATTGAGGATTTAGAGCGAAAGACGAGGCTCGAACTCGCGACAACCAGCTTGGAAGGCTGGAGCTCTACCAACTGAGCTACTTTCGCTTATAAAACGGGACAAATATAAATAATTAGTTGGGTTTATTGCAAGTTTTTTGAAAAAAAAATAAAAGATATATTAAAAAAAAATCTTTAATAGCAAAAATTGATACTCTAAATAATTTATTATGAAAATGTTATGATAACATTTTTAAAAAATAAGAAAATTAAAAATGATAGAAATAAGAAAAATTAATGCTTCAGAAACAATATTTATAAGACATTCCGTTTTAAGAGTTGGAAAACCAATAGCTACTTGTTATTTTGAAGGAGACGATTTACCTACTACAAATCACTTTGGATTATACTATAAAAACAAACAGGTTGCTGTAATATCTGTATTTGAAAGTAAAAATCAATCATTTATTGATGAAAATCAACATCAAATTCGTGGAATGGCTGTTTTACCTGAATATCAAAAAAGAGGATTTGGCGAACAACTTTTAAAACAATGTGAGAATGAAATCAAAATTAAAAATGGAAATTTGATTTGGTTTAATGCTCGTGAATCGGCTATTGAATTTTATAAAAAATTTGAATATGTAATAATGGGAGATAAATTTGAAATTCCAAATGTTGGAATGCATTATGTCATGAAAAAAACTTTAAAAAACTGCTAAAAATTCTAAAAATTCTAAAAAATTAAAATAATTATGAGTTATAATTATTTTTTACTTATTCCACTAATCTCTTTAGGTATTTACTTAAAATTCCTATTATATTAATTATAAATTTTAAAATGGATCAATAACCCAATTAACTTTTTTAATTATTGATTAATTTCATATGAAAAAAATACTTTTCATTAGTATATTCATAATTAAAATATAATATTATTGTTATTAATGATATGAATTGATAATTTTGCGCCTTGAAATAAATCTATATGAAAAAAACACTTCTAATCCTTATTTTTATTACATGCACGTTAAGCTACTCCCAGAAAAAAATACTTAAAACAAATTTTATCAATGGAGAAATTACCATAGATGGAAATTTAAATGAAACCCACTGGCAAAACGCAGCTATAGCTAAAGATTTTTTCATGTTTGCTCCAGATAACGGCAAAGAAGTTGAAATAGGAAATGAAACCGAAGTGAAAATTCTTTATGATAATGAAGCAATTTATATTGGTGCCACTTTATATGACTCTGAACCTTCAAAGATTTTAAAAGAACTTACCCTGAGAGACGACCAGGGGACAAGCGATAATTTTGGAGTATTTATTAACGGTTTTAATGATGGACAACAAGATTTTCGTTTTTTTTGTACTGCCTCTGGAACTCAAATGGATTGTTTGGCAACCGATACAAATGGCGAAGATTTTACTTGGGATGCCATATGGTTAAGTAAAGCTAAAATTACCGATAAAGGTTGGGTAGTAGAAATGAAAATACCCTATGCAGCATTGCGATTTTCAAATAATAAAGTTCAAACTTGGGGAATCAATTTTGTTAGAGATTTAAAACGAAAAAACTCTATTTATGTTTGGAATAAAGTTGATAATAAACTAAATAATGTAATACAACAAGCCGGAATTTTAGACGGAATTGAAAATATCAAAACCCCAACTCGCCTATTCTTTATACCTTATTCTTCCTTTTATTTGAATGCCAAAGATGCTCAAAAAACCAAAGGAACTCTGAAAGGCGGGATGGATATAAAGTATGGAATTAATGATGCATTCACACTTGACGCCATATTAATTCCTGATTTTGGTCAAACTAAATTCGACGATCAAATATTAAATTTAGGCCCGTTTGAACAACAATTTAACGAAAATAGAGCTTTTTTTACTGAAGGAACCGACTTGTTTAATAAAGGTGGATTGTTCTATTCGAGAAGAATTGGCGGAAGTCCGTCTGCTTACCCAACAGTGGGAAATAACGAAGAAATAATTGAGAATCCTGCAACTGTGAATTTAATTAATGCGCTTAAAGTTTCGGGACGAACAAAAAATGGTTTAGGAGTTGGAGTGTTAAATGCCGTTACAGAAACAACCACCGCAAAAATTAGAAACAACTCCGACCAATCTGTTCGAAGTGAAGTAGTCGAACCCTTAACAAATTACAGTGTTTTTGTACTTGACCAACGCTTTCGAAAAAACTCATCTGTGAGTTTCATTAATACAAATGTTACCAGAGAGGGCGGTTTTAGAGATGGAAATGTTTCGGCTTTAGTTTGGGATTTAAATACTAAAGAAAATACCTACAACCTTTCGGGTGATTTTAAATACAGTTATGTTAACGAAGGTGGTGCAAAAACTGGAATAGCATCAAGTATAAATATAGGTGAAACTAGCGGTCAATACCGTTTCAGCCTTGGAGCCGAAATTATGACTAAAGATTATGAGATCAACGATTTAGGAATCAATTTTCAAACTAATTACTACAGATTATATGGAAATGCTAACTATAGGATTCTGAAATCTACAAAGTACTTTAATTCATTTAATATAAATCTAAATGCCTTTACACAATTTCAAAAAGAAACTGGATTCGTTCAAGGAAATAACTTTAATCTAAATGTAAATATAAACAATAAAAAAAACCATTATTTTGGACTTGGCATCAATGCTAATCCATTAGAAAATAATGATTTCTATGAGCCAAGAGCTGAAAATAGGTATGTAATTATCCCGTCAAGGGTTGGTGCTTGGTTCTATTTTTCATCCAATTACAATTATAAATTCGCATTCGATTTTAACCCTTCCTATGCAAATTTTAATGAAGAAGGTAGAAATAGTTACGGATTCTCAATGGGTCCAAGATATCGTTTTAGCGATAAGTTCCTACTGAATTTTAATTTTAATTTCTTTCGTCAAAACAACAATAAAGGATTCGTAGATAGTATTGATAATGATGGGAATTCTACAACTCCAAATGCAATTATTTTTGCTAATAGAAATGTAATTACTTATTCCAACACATTGTCTGGAAAATACGCCGTAAATAGCACTATGACATTTAATCTTTCCGTAAGACATTATTGGTCATTTGCCGAAAATAAAAACTATCTAACATTGGATAATAAAGGTAGATTGAACGATTTTACCAATTATAATATCAATAAAAACTCCAATTTTACATCTTGGAATGTTGATTTATCCTACACATGGTGGTTTGCTCCTGGAAGTCAAATTTCTGTTTTGTATCGAAACAATGCAGCCAATTTTTCCCGGACTATCAATAGCGACTTCGGAAGTAACGTAACCAATCTTTTAAATAACGATACATTAAACCATACCTTTTCTGTAAGTATGAGGTATTTTATCGATTACAATCAAGTAAAAAAGTTATTTTAATTTCTTAAATTTGGAGCTATTTCCAGCTGTATGTTGCAATATTTTTGTTTTTAAGAAAAAACAAAATTGATTTCCACTGCCATCTGGGCTAAAAAACTAATATCATGAATAAAAAAGTGATTTTAATGATACTTGACGGATGGGGAAAATCGCCCGATCCAAAGGTTTCGGCTATTGACAATGCGAACGTTCCATTTATCAATTCGCTTTATAAAAATTATCCAAACGCCCAACTTAGAACCGATGGGTTAAACGTAGGATTGCCTGAAGGACAAATGGGAAATTCTGAAGTGGGACACATGAATCTTGGCGCGGGAAGAATAGTATATCAAGATTTGGCAAAAATAAATTTGGCAGTAGCCAATAATACTCTAGCAACAGAACAAGTTTTAATTGATGCTTTTACCTATGCAAAAAAACAAAATAAAAAAGTACACCTATTAGGATTAGTTTCTGACGGTGGAGTTCACTCTCATACTTCTCATTTAAGAGGCTTAATTGACGCATCGCAAGTTTATGGACTAGAAAATGTATTCATTCACGCATTCACAGACGGTCGTGATGTAGATCCTAAATCAGGGGAAAAATACATCCAAGATCTTGAAAATTATATCTCAAAAACTCCAGTAAAAATAGCTTCAATTATAGGTCGTTATTATGCAATGGATCGTGATAAACGTTGGGAAAGAGTAAAATTAGCCTACGACTTACTAGTTCACGCAACAGGAACCGGGACAACTGATTTAGTGGCTTCAATTGAAGCTAGTTACAATAATAATATCACTGATGAATTTATAGCTCCACTAGTTCATTTGGATAATAATGGAAACCCAATAGCCACAATTGAAGAAGACGATGTAGTAATTTTCTTCAACTTCAGAACCGATAGAGGCCGGGAATTAACTGAGGTACTTTCTCAAAAAGATTACCATGAACAAAACATGCATAAATTGAATTTGTATTATGTTACACTCACCAATTACGATGAAACCTATCAAAATGTAAAAGTGGTTTACAATAAAGATAATATAACTGAAACGTTAGGTGAAGTATTGGAAAAAGCAAATAAAACTCAAATTAGAATTGCCGAAACAGAGAAATATCCACATGTTACTTTCTTCTTTTCTGGTGGTCGAGAAGAACCATTTATTGGCGAAAGCAGAATTCTAAAAAACTCACCAAAAGTGGCAACCTACGATTTACAACCTGAAATGAGCGCATTTGAATTGGCGGAAGCCCTGGTTCCAGAAATAGAAAAAGGAGAAGTTGATTTTATGTGTTTGAATTTTGCCAATGGCGATATGGTGGGTCACACTGGGGTAATGAGCGCAGCCATAAAAGCTTGTGAAGCCGTTGACCAATGCGTTGAAAAAGTAATAACAGCTGCTTTGGCAAATGATTATACCACAATTGTAATTGCCGATCATGGTAATTGTGAAACCATGATCAATCCTGATGGCACTCCAAATACCGCTCATACTACCAATCCTGTCCCGATAATATTGGTAGATAAAAAGTTGAATAAAATTGAAAATGGAATTTTAGGTGATATTGCTCCTACAATTTTAGAGCTCATGGGAATAACAAAACCCGATGTTATGACAAGAAATTCATTACTATAGGAATAAAAAATATATTAAATTCATAAGAGCTTCACTTTTTGAAGCTCTTTTTTTTATAAATAAAAGTTAAAATTTCATTTTTAATAGTAATACTATTATATTTGCATAAAATAATATTAAATATGAATACAGTATTTGCAAATTTTAAGATTCAAATTAACAGTAAAATATATGT
>RFPP01000029.1 GCA_009926065.1 Flavobacteriaceae bacterium | reverse complement strand
GTCGTGGAGGTGGAGCAGGTGCTTGGGGTAGAGCAGCTGGTTTAAATTTTAATGACGATAGATGGAGAACAGCTCCAAACGGAACTGGTACAGTTGACTTTGATAAATTATATGCATACAACTCTGGTCAAACAGTACAATTACCAGCTACTTCAGCATTTGCTACTTTTGCTCCGGTTACAAGAGCATTAGTTGGAGGTCAATATGTTAATACCGCAGGAACAGAAGCTACTAATGGAGTTTCTAAAATTGCTGGAATTAACTCTCATGACTGGTACGGTGGAATCATCAATTTAGATAAAAAATTAAATAATCTTTCTCTTGATTTCGGTTTGGATTTAAGAACATACAAAGGAATTCACGTTAGATATTTAAATGACTTATTAGGAGGGACTACCTTTAAAGATGTTGCGGACAGAAATAATCCGACAGTTTTCACTAGTGAAACGTCTTCCCCAACACCCTCTTTAAATCCATTTTATAAAGCAATTCAAGGGACGCCGATTTTACGAAACTGGAATGGACTGGTAAATTGGATGGGATTTTTTGGTCAAGCTGAATATGAAAAAGACAACTTAACTGCTTTTGTACAAGCATCGGTTTCTCAACAAAGCTTCCAAAGACAAGATTATTTCCTTTACTTAAATAGTGAACCACTACAAGAGTCTGAAAAAAAGAACATAATGGGAGGAAACTTTAAATTAGGTGCAAATTATAACTTTAATGATAATCACAATGCATTCGTAAATGCAGGTTATTATTCTAAGCAACCGTTTTTAAATGCAGTTTTCCCAAACAATGCAAATAGATTGAATACCAACTTAACCAACGAGAAAATTTTAGGATTTGAAGCGGGTTACGGTTTTAGAAATGCTAAATTAAACGTAAACATAAATGTTTACAATACACAATGGAAAGACAGATACCAAAGAACTTTTGATAATGATCTTGCTAATCAAGGTGGATATTATGATTTCTCGGGAATTACTGAGGTTCACCAAGGGTTTGAGTTAGAAACAAGATATAAATTGTTCTCTCACTTTAAATTAACAGGGATGTTCTCTTACGGAAACTGGTTTTACAAAGGAAACAGTATCAGTAATCGTTTTAATCAAAATGGAGATCCATTTGCAGGAGGTACAGTGACAACATTGTATTTAGACAATGTAAAAGTAGGAAACTCTGCTCAATTAACTGCTGCTTTAGGTGGGGTTATTGATGTGACTAATAACATGTCATTTGATGTAAACTACAATTTCAACGATAGATTATATGCTAATATTTCTCCAAATTCACTTAGTAGCCCAACAAACAAAGGAACATTACAATTACCAAGCTTTGATTTAATTGATGCAGGTGTTTCTTACAAATGGGATTTAGCTAACTCTACAGAATCAGTTAAATTCAGATTAAATGTAAATAACTTGTTAGATAAAGTTTATATTGCAGAATCTAACTCAAACATTTTTGCTGACGATACAGTACCTGGAGTAACACCAGCTACAACTTATGCTGCTGCAGGAAGATTGTACAACGGAGTTGCTACAGGAAACCAAGTATTCTTCGGATTCGGTAGAACTTGGAACTTCTCATTAAGCTACAATTTCTAATCGGAAAGAAGTAATTTATATATTATTAAAACGGCATTCTGAAAAGAATGCCGTTTTTTTATGCTTTTTTCTTTATATTTGTTATTCAAAAAAATAAAACACATCATGAATTTATACGATATCTTAAGACATTTCCACTCAGGCTGGGCCTATTTAACGCTATTATTATTAGTTGTAGCCATTGTTAACGCTTTTATTGGATTTACCTCCAAAAAAGAATTTACTGCTAATGACCGTAAAATTGCTTTGTTTGGATTAATAGGATCACACGTTCAATTATTAGTAGGATTAATACTTTATTTCGTTTCTCCGCTAGGTTTAGCAGGATTTAGTATGAAAGTTGCGGAAGCAAGATTAACGTCGCTAGAACACCCGCTTATTAATATTATTGCCTTAGTTTTAATTACCATCGGTTGGTCTAAACATAAAAAAGTGGCAACAAGCGAATTAAAATTCAAATCTTTTGCTGTATTTTATACTCTAGGGCTACTTTTAATTTTAGCCAGAATTCCATGGCATTTATGGTTTTAATAATTAAGTTTTTTGACTTGTAGTATTATATCCATTTCCAATCAAAATCCAATTTATGTTGCCACCAAAAAAATTAGTTTTCAACTCAATTTTGTGCCTCTTTATAGTAGTATTTGGAGGACAAATTCAAGCTCAAAAAGTTAGCAAAAAAACGAATCCAAAAGTAGTAATTGACACTACTAAGAATAAATCTGTTGCGGTTGATACTATTAAATATAAATTAAAAGCTTTTAAGACAAAAGCCCATGCGTCCTATTATCACAATAAATTTAATGGGAAAAGAACTTCAAGCGGCATCCGTTTTAGTAATAATAAATATACTGCGGCTCATAGAAAACTACCTTTTGGAACAAAACTAAAAGTCACCAATGAAGAAAATGGAAAGTGGGTAATTGTGGAGGTAATTGATAGAGGGCCTTTTTCTAGAGGTCGAGAAATAGATCTTTCAAGACGAGCATTTATGGAAATTGCTTCTAATAAAAATAGTGGTGTTACAATAGTAAAATTAGAAATTATAGAAAACTAATTACCAATTTTTAAACGGATTTTGACTTAAATAGGAGTTATAATATCTCTCGTTATTGGTCACTTCATCACCTAACCAATCAGGTTTTTCAAAGGCTTCATCTTCCGATTGTAGTTCAATTTCAGCTATAACTAGCCCTTGGTTTTCACTAAAAAACTCATCGACTTCAAACACATTATTTCCAAATTTTACTTCGTAACGCATTTTAGAAATCACCCCGCTTTCACATAGGTTTAGTAACATTTTAGCCTCTTCAAAAGGAATTTCCTTTTCCCATTCTAACCGACTCATTCCTGTTTCATTCCCTTTCCCCTTAATGGTTAAAAAGCCTTTTCTCCCTTTAATTCTAATTCTAACTGTTCGCTCAGGATTCGAATTTAAATAGCCTTGTGCAATCTCATTTTTTGCAAAAGCAAGCTTTTTATACTCTTCCGATTTTACTAAAAATTTACGTTCTATTTCTATCATTTTAAAAAAACCAAGAAGCTACAAATATTGCTGTTATTACACAAATTATATCCACTAAAAGCATCGTACTTAAAGCATAACGCGTGTTTTTTATATTTACAGAACCAAAGTAAACCGCAATAACATAAAAAGTACTTTCAGCACTACATTGAAAAATACTACTCAATCTTGCTGTGAATGAATCGGCTCCAAAAGTATTCATAGAATCAATTAAAAATCCTCGAGATCCCGCCGAACTGAAAGGTCTTAGCAACGCAACAGGTAAGGCATCTGTGATTTCTTTGCTCACGCCCATGTTTGAAAAAGCAAAAGCAATCCACTCACTAATAATTTCAAATAATCCACTGTTTCTGAATAACGAAATAGCCACTAACATTCCCAAAACATAAGGAAAAATAGTAACGCCCGTTTTTACACCATTGTTGGCTCCTGTAACAAAAGCTTCAAAAACGGTGGTATTGGCTTCAGCAAATTTCTTTTCTTTATAAAATGAAAATAACAGAGTAAAGGCGATAATTACAATCAATATCAATGCAGATAAATTGGAGGTAAAATAATTTTTACCAATGATATCCAATTGATTTACGTACATCAATAGTCCAACAATAGCTGCTATTAATGTCATTAAAGCTAACACTAAAGAAGCGCTTTTAAAGTTGATTTTTTGCTTGATTCCAACAATTAGAAATGCCGCAATGGTTCCAATAAATGATGTGATGATACAAGGTAGCATCACGTCGGCAGGGTTCGTAGCATTTGCAGCAGCTCGATAACCAATTATTGAAGTCGCAATTAATGTAAGCCCCGATGCGTGCAAACACATGAACATAATTTGAGCATCACTTGCCTTAGCCTTATCGGGGTTTATTTCTTGTAAACTTTCCATTGCCTTCAACCCAAATGGAGTTGCTGCAGAATCTAAACCAAGGAAGTTTGCGGCAAAATTCATGGTCATAAATGAAATAGATGGGTGATTTTTAGGAACACTTGGAAATACTTTTACAAACACGGGACTCAGCAATTTCGCTAGTTTTTCTGAAGCTCCAGAAATAATTAGCAACTCCATCAATCCGCAGAAAAAGGCTAGATAAGCCAAAAGTGGCAAGATTAAATCTAATAAAGTGCTTTTACATGTTGGTAATAATCCATCTGATTTTTGAACCCCACTGAATATTTTTACGGTCTTTGCAGAATATACATAAGTCGTGTCTGGATTTGAAGTGATATTATCGATTACAATCGTTTGATCAGGGGCTTTTTCGATACTGTCTTTTATGAATGGAGGGACTTGGTTGAGGTATTTTTCTGAGATAATAATTGGATCGTCTTTTTTGCCATTAATCATGAAATCGAGCGTGTAACTGTTGCCAGAAAATAAGCTAATTAATACAAATGCGATTGATGAAATAAAAATAATCAACCAAAATCTACTTAATACCATTTTTTTATTTTTTTAGTAAATGTAATAAATCAAATTCAATGTCAAAAATCAATTTCAATAGCAAATTAGACGTGAATAATTTCCTCGTCAATCAACAAGTCTTCTCGGCGCAAACGCAAGAATATTTGTGCAACGGCAATCGTGTCTTTTTCACAATAGGTTATTATTCTATCTATGTCTTTATCCACATAATAAACATGTCCCACTTGACTTCCGTCGATGTCGTCTTTTGAAGAAGGAATTCCTAATACTTTACACATTAATTTTAATGAGGTGTAATGCTTATAATCACCAAATTTCCATAATTCTAAAGTATCTAAATGCGGAATTTCCCATGGTTTTTTGCCAAATAAATTCAACTTATTTGGGATAGAAATTTGGTTGATAATCATTCTTCTGGCAATAAATGGAATATCAAATTCCTTGGCGTTATGGCCACACAAAACATGCTGAGGTTTGTTGAAATGATTGTTCAAGAGATTGATAAAATCATGAAGAATTTTCTTTTCTTCTCCAAAAAAGGAAGTCACTCTGAAGTTCCGAATGTCTCCTTTAATGGTAAAATAACCAACAGAAATACAGACGATTTTTCCAAATTCGGCCCAAATTCCTGCTCTATCATAAAAGTCTTCTGGCGTATATTCTTCTTTTCGTTGGTATTGTGTTTTGTGCTCCCAAAGAACTTTCATTTCAGCATCCAATTCGTTATAATCGGCAGCTTCAGGAACAGTTTCAATATCAAGAAAAAGAACGTTCTCAAGGAGTATTTTTTCTATCATTTGGCTAGCATTTTATAAGCTTCATCGATGTAAACAAAAAAGTCTTCGCTGTGTGGAGAATTTTTAGATTTTTTCACACGGTTTCCTAATCGTACTATGATTAATTCGTCTTCTGGAATTACGATTACGTATTGCCCTAAATGGCCTCGCATATAAAATATGTTCTTTCCTTTGTAGTCACTCAACCACCATGCATATCCATATTCTGGAGATTCTTTAAACCTTGGCGTGATAGATTTTGCCACAAACGTACTGTCTAAAAGTTGCTTGCCGTTCCATTTTCCATGTTGTTTGTACAATTTCCCAAAGCGAGCAAAGTCTCTTGCATTACTTGCAATACAGCAAAATGCTTTTACAACTCCGCCTTTTTTATCTGTTTGCCAAAGCGCATCATTTTCTGCTCCCATTGGTTGCCAGAAGTTTTTGGAAACATATTTCGGTAATTTTTCACCAGTTGCTTTTTCAATTACCATGGCTAAAAGTTGGGTGTTTCCACTTAGGTATTTGTATTTTTTCCCCGGTTCTTCAACCCCTTTTAAACCTAGGATTACTTTGTCCAATTCATCAGAGAAATAGGCGCGAGTAGTTATTGAAAATGGGCTGTAATAAGCTTCGTCCCAATTCAATCCAGAGGCCATGGAAGACAAATCGCCAACAGTCATTGTTGATGATTTTCCCTCTTTAAATTCTGGGAAGAAATCGGAAACCAACTGATCTAAACTTTTTATTTTTCCGTCCATAATAGCTTTTCCTAGAGCTGCAGAAACAACACTTTTCGCCATGGAGAAGGAATTGGATTTGGAGTTTTTATCAAAACCTTCATAGTAACTTTCGTGCCAAATACTATCCTTTTTTATGATAAGAAAAGCGACAGTTCCAATTTCTTTATGCAGGTTTTCTAAAGTTAAGGAAGCTTTAACCTTATTGTAATCTTTATGAATTGCCCAGGGTTGAGCGATTGTACTTTTAGAAATGGTGTCGTTATCAAATTCTTTGTAATCTTCTAAAAAAGCGGTTTGATGTCCTTTTAAATAGATTGTTCGAATGGCTTTTAATAAATAATCGACATTAAAAACATAAGCTAAAACAATTAATGAAGAAAGACTAATTAAAGTCCAAATGGCAATTTTTTTAAGTAATTTCATTGGGCGGTAGTTAATTATGAATTCAAATTCTAATTTTACGAATATACATAAAATGGTTGAGATATTATTTATGTAATTAAAATTAACTTAGAAAAAGAAATAACTTTAGCCCCGACAGTAGCGGCATCCTGTTGTGGCGGGGTTCGCCACTAGAGATATAGCGGATGGCGGGAATAGCTTCTGATTATTTTACTTGGCTGTAAATATAGGCTTCCAAACCTTTTAATTCTTCATCCGACATTTCTTTTGTAAGCGCTAAATTGGTTTTCATTAATTCATATTGTGAAGGATCAATAATTGGTTTTGCCTCGTCTTTTAGGAACGAAACTAGGTTGCCATTTTGTTTTTTGTAGATTTTAGCAATATCTTGAACGCTTGGCCCCACAAACTTTTCATTAATTTTATGACAGGCTACGCAATTCCCTTTTCCTTCAAAAATAGATTTTCCAAGTTCCTCAGGTGTTTTCGAAACTTCGACTGGATTGGGTTGCCCAAAAGTTTCTTCGGTTTCTTTTTTACAAGAAATAAAAAACATTAAGCAAACTAATAAAGCTACCTTTTTCATTGTTTTTGTTTTAAAAGAATAGCTGCCTCTTTGGCAAAATAGGTCGAAATTAAACTGGCTCCTGCTCTTTTGATGCACATTAATTGTTCCATCATAATTTTGTCGTGATCGAGCCAACCTCTTTCGGCAGCGGCTTTTATCATGGCATATTCTCCTGAAACATGAAAAACGGTTACAGGAACATTCACCGCATTTTTGACTTCACGAACGATGTCGAGATAGGCAATTCCGGGTTTTACCATGACCATATCGGCACCTTCTTCGACGTCCATTAAGGCTTCTTTGATGGCTTCAATACGATTGGCATAATCCATTTGGTAGGTTTTTTTGTCTTTTGGAATGTCCGTATTATCAACAGGGGCGCTGTCTAAAGCATCGCGAAAAGGCCCGTAAAATGCCGAAGCATATTTAGCCGAATAACTCATAATTCCCACATTTTGAAATCCCGCAGCATCCAATCCTTGACGCAAACGCAAAACACGACCGTCCATCATGTCGCTTGGTGCTACAAAATCGGCTCCCGCTTGTGCGTGAGAAACTGCCATTTTTACTAAGGCTTCGTTGGTAGAATCGTTTTCTATATCGCCATTGGAAATAATTCCGTCATGTCCATAAATCGAATACGGATCCAATGCCACATCGGGCATAACAATCATTTCTGGGCAAGCGGCTTTGATGGCTTTGATGGCTCGTTGCATCAATCCGTTGGGGTTCCAAGCTTCTTTTCCGGTGTTGTCTTTTAGTGATTCGTCGACTTTTACGTAAATGTTTACTGCTCGAATTCCTAATGCAAATAATTCTTTGACTTCTTCCACTGTTAAATCGATTGAACGACGGTAAATTCCAGGCATAGATGGGATTTCTATTTTTACGTTTTCTCCTTCAGCAATGAACATTGGAAACATAAAATCGGATGGGCTTAATGTAGTTTCGCGAACTAATGAACGAATACTTTCGTTAAATCGTAATCTTCGGCCTCTTTGTAATGGGAACATATAATTTAGTTTAAAGTTTAAGGTTTAAAGTTCGTTTAAACCAATTTAAAATTTATAATTCAACATTTAAAATAATTATTAAATCCAATTTATCGGATTCTCCAATACTTCAACTAATTTTTCTTCATCGCTTCCTTTTTCAGGATGATGGTCGTAAACCCATTGAACGTGAGGAGGCAAACTCATCAAAATCGATTCTATTCTGCCATTAGTTTTTAAGCCAAAAAGCGTGCCTTTGTCGTGTACCAAATTGAATTCGACATAACGACCACGACGGATTTCTTGCCATGTTCTATTGGCATCAGAATAGGATAAATTCTTTCTTTTTTCAACAATTGGAACATAGGCTTCTAGAAAACTGTTACCGACTTCGGTTACAAAATTGTACCAATCTTCCATTGACATATCTTCATTTGCTTTGCAATAATCGAAAAATAAACCCCCAATTCCTCTAGCTTCATTGCGATGTGCATTCCAAAAATAGTCGTCACATTGTTTTTTATATTTCGGATAAAAATCTGGATTGTGTTTGTCACAAGCGGTTTTACACGTTTGATGAAAATGTTTTGCATCTTCCTCAAACAAATAATAAGGCGTTAAATCTTGACCTCCACCAAACCACTGCTGAATAAAATTTCCGTTATCGTCATACATTTCGAAATACCGCCAATTCGCATGAACTGTTGGAACCATTGGACTTTTAGGATGAATTACCAAACTCAATCCACAAGCAAAAAAATCAGCTTCGCCAACATTAAACATTTTCTGCATGGCTTCCGGTAATTTTCCGTGCACTGCTGAAATATTCACACCGCCTTTTTCGAAAACCTCTCCGTTTTCTATTACGCGTGTTCTTCCTCCACCACCTTCTGGTCGCTCCCAAATATCCTCACGGAATTTAGTTGCGCCATCAGCAGCTTCCAATCCTTCGCAGATTTGGTCTTGTAGGTTTTTTATGTATTGGTAGAATTTATTTTTCATTATTCAAGCTCTTAGCTGACAGCTTATTTTTTGTACTCCTTCACCGCATCAACAAATGCCTTCGCGTGGTCTACAGGAATATTTGGTAAAATTCCGTGACCTAAATTAACTACATATTTGTCTTTTCCGAATTCGTCAATCATCTCGTGTACCATTTTCTTGATAACTGGAATTGGCGAAAGCAAACGACTTGGGTCAAAATTTCCTTGCAAAGTGATGTTTCCACCTGATAAATATCTTGCGTTTCGTGCTGAACATGTCCAATCCACTCCCAATGCGGAAGCCCTACTTTTCCCCATTTCTCCCAAGGCAAACCAACATCCTTTTCCGAAAACAATTACAGGCGCGTCATCTGCCAAAGCTTCAACGATTTGGTTGATGTATTTCCAAGAAAATTCCTGATAATCAACTGGCGATAGCATTCCACCCCAAGAATCGAAAATCTGAACGGCATCAACACCTGCTTTTACTTTTTCTTTCAAATATAAAATAGTGGTATCAGTAATTTTTTGTAATAAAACATGTGCTGCAATTGGATTTGAAAAACAAAATCCTTTGGCAGTATCAAAACTTTTTGATCCTTTCCCCTCCACAGCATAACAGAAAATGGTCCAAGGCGAACCAGCGAAACCAATCAACGGCACCTCATCGTTCAACATTTTTTTGGTCAATTTAATGGCGTCCATTACATAACCCAAGGTTTCTTGAATATTTGGAACAATTACTTTTTCGACATCTTGAATAGTACGAATGGGGTTTGGTAAAAACGGTCCAATATTCTCTTTCATCAACACTTCAATTCCCATGGCTTGGGGAACCACCAAAATATCTGAGAATAAAATAGCTGCATCTGGCGCAATTCTTCGAATGGGTTGAACGGTAATTTCAGCCGCTAATTCTGGAGTTTGACACCGCGTGAAAAAATCATATTTATCACGTAACGCGATGAATTCTGGTAAATATCTTCCCGCTTGACGCATCATCCAAACTGGAGGGCGCTCCACCGTTTCTCCTCGTAATGCTTTTAAAAATAGGTCGTTCTTCATCATTTATTTTGCTTTATGCTAAAAGCTAAATGCTCAAAGCTAATTTTTATTTATATTCTTCAATACATTCCTCAATCACATCTTCAATTGACGGTTGGGCTGCAATGATTATATTTTTAACTGTTTTTGGCAATGCATCCGCGGTTGTTTCGCCGATACAAAAACAAAGTTCTTTTTTGATGGTATTTTTTTTCAAGTAACTTTCCACTCCCGACGGACTAAAAAACAAAATCGCTTCAACGGCAACTTTTACTTTTTTTGGCGTCAATGAAGTTTCATACACCTGAATTTCATTGAACTTAATTTTCGCCTCTTTTAATGCTTTTGGCAAGGTTTCTTTTCGCAAATTCCCACTGAAAAAAGTGTAGCTTTCATTGGCATAAATCAAAGTGATGATTTCAGCTAAATCAGCCGCGTAATCAACATAAACTATAACATTAAATCCGTTTTCTTCTAATAATGCTTTTGTTTTTATACCAACGCAAAAAATATTTTTCGATTTTAATTCTTGGCATTTAGGATGAAGCAAAACACTTTGCGCTGCATTTTGACTCGTAAAAATTAAATTAGAATTAATTTCAGTAAGCTCAAAATTTTGATTTTTTGTAGCAATAAAATCTTCTTCAATAACAGAAAAATAATTGTTCTCTAAAGTTTCTCTTTGAGATGGAGAAAGCACTTTTGTAGATAATATAGTCACCAAGTTACTCATCTTTTTTCAGAGATTCTTTAATTTTAATCATCAGTTGTTCGCCGCCATTACTTAAAACTTCTTTAGCTAATTCAAATCCGATTTTTTTCCATTGTTCAATTGGAACTACTTTTTCAACTTCAATTTTTTGAGTTCCATCAATAGAGAAAAGAGCGCCTTTAAACTCAATCGTGTCTTCGGTAAATTTAGCAATTGCACCAATTGGTGCAGTACATCCGCCTTCCAATGTTCGCAAAAATTGTCTTTCTATATAGGTGCAAATATCTGTTTCTAAATTGTTTAATTCTGAAACTGCTTGCCAGCAAAATTCATCTTTTGCCATCGCTAAAACTACCATTGCGCCTTGAGCAGGAGCAGGAATCATCCAGTTTAACACTTCAGATTTTTCTGGTTTAAGTCCGATTCTCTCTAATCCTGCTTCCGCAAATATGGCTCCATCCCAATTATTATCATTCAGTTTTTGCATTCTCAAATTCACGTTACCACGTAAATCAATTACTTTGTGATTTGGATATTTATGCAACCATTGCGCTTGACGTCGCAAACTCCCGGATGCAATAGTGGCTTCTTCGGATAGAAAATCTAAATTGGTTTTATAAATCAAAAGATCTTTTTCGCTAGCTCTTTCTAAAACTGCCGCTTGAACAATTCCTTCTGGCAAAGCGGTAGGAACGTCTTTCATGGAGTGAACGGCAATATCAATTTGACCATTAATCATAGCAATATCAAGGGTTTTTGTGAATATCCCTGTAATTCCTAATTCATATAATGGTTTGTTTAAAATAATATCTCCAGTAGATTTTACGGCAACAATTTCGGTTTTATAGCCTAAATCTTTTAATTTTTTTTCAACTGTGTGCGCTTGCCAAAGTGCTAATTCACTATCACGAGTTCCGATACGTATCACTTTTTGAGCCATTATTATGTAGTTTTGAAATCTTACATTAAGATTTTAAGATAAAGTAATTTTATATTTTTCTTCTATCTCTGAAGTTTTTTTTACGGGTAATTGATTCCCAATTTGGAAAACCTTTTCAATAAATTCTATACTTTCATCTACAGAAGTGTTTTCGTCTTTTAGGTGACTAGCAAAATGGTTGGTAATTTTTTGAATAATTCTTGCGCTAATTTTTTCAGCTTGTTCTTCATCAAAATTATCAAGTTTCTTTCGATGGTATATTAATTCATTTTCTACAATTTCGTTTAATTTTGCTTTTAGTGCGTGAATTGTTGGGGCATACTTTCTACCATTCATCCAAATGTTGAATTCCATTTTAAAATCTTCAATAATTGCTTCCGCGGCAGGAATATGTTGTTTTCTTCTTTCTAATGTATCGTCTGTCATTTGCGATAAATGATCCATATGAATTAAAGTAACACCTTCTAAATCACTTACATTTTCATGAACGTTTTTTGGAATTGATAAATCTAAAATTAATATTGGTTTTTTTAAATTTAAAATAGCTTTATCAATAGTTGGATTTTGAGCTCCAGTTGCTACTACAACCACATCGGCTTTTTGGAGTTCTAAATGCAATTCGGAATAATCTTTAACTACCAGATTCAATTTTCCAGCCAGTTTTTCAGCCTTATCTTTTGTTCTATTTATAAGTGTAATTTGTTCGTTTTTGGTATGTTTAACCAAATTTTCACAAGTATTTCTTCCGATTTTTCCTGTACCAAAAAGTAAAATATTTTTGTTTCTAATATCTTCTACATTTTTGATAATATATTGTACCGAAGCAAATGAAACTGAAGTTGCCCCTGAGCTAATTTCTGTATCGGTTTTAATTTTTTTGCTTGCTTGAATTACGGCATTTATCAATCGGTCTAAATAGGTGTTTATTAATCCTAATTTTCGAGATTCGGCAAAACTCAATTTAAGCTGACTGATTATCTCAAAATCTCCAAGTATTTGACTATCCAAACCTGTTCCTACCTGAAAAATATGATTAATTGCCTCTTGCCCTTTATAAATAAAACCAAAATTTTGAAACTCTTCAACTGTTCCTTGGCTGTGTTCGCAAATTAGTTTTATCAGTTGGAATGGGTGTTCTGCAAAACCATAAATTTCAGTTCTGTTGCAGGTTGAAGTCACAATCAAACTCTCAATACCTTCTTGTTTAGCTTGTTTTAGCAAACGAGTTTTGGCTGTGGTATCCAAACTAAATTTACCTCTGATTTCAGCATCAGCTTTTTTATAGCTTACGCCTACAGAATAAAAATAGTGGTGTTTCGATTGAATGTTATTCATAAATAGGGCTTTCAAAAAAGTTTAGCAAAAATATATCTATAGTTTTTATAAAAACAACGCTTAAAGGTCAATTTGTGTCGCTTCGAGATTTTTTGGCTTTATTTCGTTATTTTTCTACAATTATTCCTATTTTTGCAATAAAACAGTATAGTTTATGCTTAATTATTTAGATACATTCTAAATAAAATTACAATCAAAATAGTATTTTTTAAATAATAAAAATATCGCTATGGGTTCCCAAGAAGTAATCAAAATTGAAGATGATTTTATCTTAATTAGATTTCAAAACGATGAAAATGAATTATTTCAGGTTGAAAAACAAATTAGCCAGGGGCTTATTCAATTTCATTTTGGAATAAAAGGAAAAGCAAAATTTATTTTTAATCAAGGAAATTACACCTTAGATTTAAAAGAGGAAAAGGCATTATTACTCTATAATCCGCAAAAAGAATTACCGTTAAATTTGATTTTAGAACCTCAAACGTGGGTGATTTCAGTAATCATTTCTATCAAAAAATTTCATGCTTTATTTTCAACAGAAGCCAGTTATATTCCGTTTTTGAGTGGTGAAAATCAAGATAAAAAATACTATAACGAAAGTGATATTAGCCCTTCAATGGCAATAGTATTAAGTCAATTGTTTCATTATAATTTGCATCCAAATATTAAAAATCTCTATTACAAAGGAAAAGGATATGAATTATTGAGTTTGTATTTCAATCGCTCTGAAGATCCCAATGCTGAACAATGTCCGTTTTTGATTGACGAAGAAAATGTGATGAAAATAAAAAAGGCTAAGGAAATAATAATTGCAAATATGGCTGAACCGCCAGGATTACAAGAATTAGCAGATCAAGTAGGATTGAATTTAAAGAAATTGAAAATGGGTTTCAAACAAATTTATGGGGATACCGTTTATGGCTTTCTATTTGATTACAAAATGGAATTTGCTCGAAAATTATTAGACAGCGGTTCCTATAATGTAAATGAAGTAGGATTAAAAATTGGTTACAGTACAGGGAGTCATTTTATAGCGGCTTTCAAAAAGAAATTTGCGACCACGCCAAAAAAATATTTAATGGCAATCAATCCCAACACATAAACAAGCAGAGTGTGAACAAGCATTAAAAAATAGTTAATCACAAATAATAAAAAGTAACTTTGAATTACTTTTATGAAAAAAAATAAGATGAAAGGAGTATTATTAGTCAATTTAGGTTCCCCAGAAAGTCCAACCCCAAAAGATGTCAAGCCATATTTAGATGAGTTTTTAATGGATAAATATGTAATAGACGTACCTTTTTTGCTTCGTGCATTATTAGTTCGTGGAATTATTTTACAAACTAGACCTAAGAAATCAGCTGCAGCGTATTCAAAAATTTGGTGGGAAGAAGGGTCGCCATTGATAGTAATTTCTGAAAGAATGCAGAAAAAAGTTCAAAAAAATACTGAAATTCCTGTTGGTCTGGCGATGCGTTACGGTAAAATGTCCATCTTAAAAGGATTGCAAGAATTGAAAGACAAAGGCGTAGATGAAGTTTTGTTATTTCCGTTGTATCCGCAACACGCAATGGCCTCAACAACTACCATTTTAGAATTGGCCGAAGAGCACAGAAAAAAATATTTTCCTGAAATGAAATTTACTATTGTTCCTGCTTTTTATAACAAACCTGATTATATTTCAAGTTTATCCAATTCTATCAAAAAGCATTTAGAGGGATTTGATTACGATCATTTATTGTTTTCTTATCATGGAATTCCGGAGCGTCATATTCGTAAAACAGACATCACAAAATCACATTGCAAAATAGATGGTTCTTGCTGTAACACTCCTTCACCAGCGCATGAATTTTGTTACCGCCACCAATGTTATGAAACTACAAAACAAGTGGTGAAATATTTAGGAATTCCAGAAGGAAAATACAGCCAAACCTTTCAATCTAGATTGGCTGGTGACAAATGGCTAACCCCATACACCGATGTGGAAGTCAACAAAATGCCAAAAAAAGGGATTAAGAATTTAGCAGTGGTAACCCCAGCTTTTGTGTCGGATTGCTTGGAAACTTTAGAAGAAATTGCTATGGAAGCCAGCCACGAATTTAAAGAAAATGGTGGTGAAAATTTCTTAGCAATTCCTTGTATGAATGATGGTGACGAATGGTGCCAGACTGTAGGAAATTGGATAAATGATTGGGCAAAGTAAAAATGTTTAGAAATTTTAAGTTTTATAACGAACTAAAACTTTAGAATTTAAACTGTAAAAAAAAATTAATGGAATACTACAACTACCTAAAATCGCTTCACCTCATCTTTGTAATCACATGGTTTGCAGGGCTTTTTTACATTGTTCGTCTTTTTGTTTACCAAATTGAAGCCAACGATAAGCCATCCCCTGAAAAGGAAATCTTGCAAAAACAATACAAGATAATGACCTATCGATTGTGGTATATTATTACTTGGCCAAGTGCGATTTTAGCAACTGTATTTGCGCTTTCATTATTGCATTTAAACCCTGACTTAATAGGAATGTCATGGATGCAAGTGAAATTAGTTTTTGTAGTTTTATTGTTTATCTATCATTTTAAATGCCATTCAATTTATAAAGAATTGCAAAATGACGAAGTAAAATATACTTCCAATTTCATGCGATTGTGGAATGAAGGGGCGACAATAATACTGTTTGCAGTTGTTTTTTTAGTTGTATTAAAAAATGCTTTCAACTGGATTTATGGGGTGGTAGGAATCTTCCTTTTTTCAATAATAATAATGCTAGGATTTAAAATGTACAAACGAATTCGAGAGAAAAACAAGTCGTAAATTATGGCAGCTAAACTCAAAATGTCAATGCTTTCTCTTCGAACTAGGATTTTCCTATCGATGATTGTATTGGTTTTGATAGCTTCTATTTTAATGGCTTCCATTTCGATTATTCAGTTTAAAAATGAATCTAAAGTTTACCATCAAGAGCGTTTAGAACGTAAGGAAACGGCAATTAATGAACATATTAATTATGTGCTTGCCAATACAACTTATCCGCTTTCGGCCAATAATTTAGACTTGATTTTTAAAGATAAAATCCATGAATTGTCTCAAATTCACGGGCTAGAAATCAATATTTTTGGGTTGGACGGAAAATTATTAAAATCATCAAAAGCTTCTTTTTCTGTAGATCCCGTTGCGCCTCCGATTCCAAAATACATTTTGAAATTGGTTCAATCTTCCATAGAAAAAAGATATGTTGACATTAAAAATATCGATGGAGTAAAAAACCGTTCTTCCTACAGTATTATAAAAGATGAGAAGTTTAAACCATTAGGGATTTTAAATATTCCGTATGTAGAAGACGATAGTTTTTATGAAGCAGAACTTCAAAATTTCTTGATCAAATTGGGTCAAGTTTATGCTTTTATGTTGGTTATTGCTTTTGGAGTTGCCTACTTTCTTTCAACCTATATCACCAAGTCGTTAAAAACAATATCTGACAAGTTACGAGACACTAGTTTAGACCAGAAAAACGAGAAAATTATGCTTGAAGCAAATAGCAAAGAGATCAATTTGTTGATTCGAGCTTATAACGGAATGGTGAATGAATTAGAGGAAAGTGCCCTAAAATTAGCTCAAAGCGAAAGAGAGGAAGCTTGGCGCGAAATGGCGAAACAGGTAGCTCACGAAATTAAAAATCCGCTTACGCCAATGCGATTAACGGTACAAAGTTTCCAAAGAAAATTTGATCCCAACGACCCAGATTTAAAGCAAAAACTAAACGATTATTCGAAAACCTTAATCCAGCAAATTGACACCATGAGTTCGGTTGCATCTGCGTTTTCTAATTTTGCATCGATGCCAGCACAACAAAACGAGACTTTAAATGTGGTGAATGTGGTTGAATTGACATTGGATATTTTCAATGAAGATTATATTGTTTTTGAAAGTGAAGAAAAAGAGATTATTTCTAAAATGGATCGCGCGCAATTGATACGTGTGATTACTAATTTAGTTAAAAATGCGATCCAATCAATACCAGAAAATCAATCGGAAAAAACCATTTTAGTATCGGTAAAGAAAGAAGAAAACAACGTTCTTATATTGGTAAAAGACAATGGAATTGGCATTGAAGCCGAAAATATTGATCGAATATTTGAGCCTAAATTCACCACCAAAAATAGTGGAATGGGATTGGGATTAGGAATTATTAAGAATATTATTGAAAATTATAAAGGATCAATTACATTTGAAACAGAATATGGAAAAGGAGCGACTTTCACCGTTTCTTTACCAATAATTAATTCATAAAATCAGCAAAAATGAACTACGAAAATATCTTAGTTTCTCAAGAAACAAACAGTGCGACAGTAACAATAAATCGTCCTACCAAATTGAACGCTTTGAATAAAGAAACTATTATCGAATTGCAACACGCATTTACGAGTTTGGAAAATAACAAAGAAATTCGAGTAATAATTTTGACTGGAAGTGGGGAAAAAGCTTTTGTTGCAGGTGCTGATATTTCAGAATTCGCTCATTTTTCTGAAAGTGAAGGAGCTAATTTGGCTTTGCAAGGACAAACAGGATTATTCGATTTAATTGAAAATTTATCTACCCCAGTCATAGCTGCAGTTAATGGATTTGCCTTGGGCGGAGGATTAGAATTAGCAATGTCTTGTCATTTTAGAGTTGCTTCTGAAAACGCCAAAATGGGATTGCCAGAAGTTACTCTTGGAGTAATTCCAGGTTATGGAGGAACTCAAAGATTGCCACAATTAGTTGGAAAAGGAAAGGCCATGGAAATGATTCTTACTGCGGGAATGTTAAATGCAGAAGAGGCAAAGACTTATGGATTAGTTAATTATGTTATTCCACAAGAAACCCTTTTAGATTTCTGTAAGGAGTTGGGACATAAAATCATAAAAAATTCTCCAGTAGCAATTGGCTATGCCATTAAAGCGATTAATGCCAATTACAAAGAAGGGGTAAATGGGTTTAAAACAGAGATTGAGGCATTTGGAAAATGTTTTGCAACTGCAGATTTTAAAGAGGGAACAACAGCTTTTTTAGAAAAAAGAAAGCCAGATTTTAAAGGAGAATAAATTACTTTTCACCGTTCCATTCTGCATAAAACTGGTTTAAATATAGCTCCATAAATTGATGACGTTGGTAAGCAATTTTTTTTCCGGTTTTAGTGTTCATTTTATCTTTTAAAAGCAACAATTTTTCATAGAAATGATTAATTGTTGGAGCGTCCGAATTTTTATATTCTTTTTTACTCATATTGAGATTGGGTTTAATCTCAGGGTTGTAAATAGCTCTATTTTTGAAACCACCATAATTGAAAGTTCTAGCAATTCCAATGGCTCCAATGGCGTCTAAACGATCCGCATCCTGAACAATATCCAATTCTAATGAACTAAATTTCTTGGTTTCATAACCTCCTTTAAAAGAAATATTTTCAATAATATTAACAACATGGTCAATTGTTTTTTCGGGGACATTTTTACTTTCTAAAAACAATCTAGCTTTTTTTGGACCCACAGTTTCGTCACCATCATAAAATTTACTATCGGCAATATCATGAAGTAAAGCCCCCAATTGCACAATTAAAATATCGCAATTTTCTCCATTTGCAATAAGCGCAGCATTTTTATAAACGCGTTCTACATGAAACCAATCGTGACCACCTTCTGCATTTTCAAGCTCTTTTTTTACAAATGCAATAGTTTCGTTTATCAGATTTTCATTAGTCATAAAAAATATTTTAAAAAAAATGTTGAATCTTAAAGAGTTACTTCAAAAATCCAACATTTAGTTCTAAGTTGTTTTATTATATTGTTGCTGGTTCAACCCATTTAAAAACTTGAGATTCTTGAGGGATAATTAATCTTTCAGAAATTTTAGCCATTCTTGACGGAAGTTTCATCAAATAATCTCGAGCTTTTTCAGCTTCGGCGGTTAAATTTGAAATTTTATCTATTTCCCATTTATCTATTAATTTTTGCATGATTTCTACATAATCGTTTGCAGTATAAACTCCTATTCTTTGAGCAGAATCTGAAAAGTGTTCAAAAGCAGAACCTATTTTCTCACCAGATTCTCTTAAAAATTGTGCCGGCATTACAATTTTTTGTTTCATCATATATTCAAATGATAGCATCATTTCACTTGGATCTACTTGAAAAATACGGGTTACAAATTCGCAATATGCATGGTGGTGACGCATTTCATCACCTGCAATCATTTTACAAATCTTAGATAATTTATTGTCCCCATAAGATTTTGCCAATTGTGCTACACGATTATGTGAAACATAAGTTGCCAATTCTTGAAAGCTGGTGTAAACAAAATTCTTATATGGATCTCTACCTGTTCCAATATCAAAGCCATCATTTATCAAATGCTGTGTAGTAATTTCAACCTCTCGCATGTTCACTCGACCCGACAAATAAAGGTATTTATTTAGCAAATCTCCGTGACGGTTTTCTTCACCAGTCCATTGTCGTACCCATTTAGACCATCCGTTAGCCTCAACTTGATCAACACCTTCCACGTCCATTAACCAAGATTCATAGGTTGGTAAAGCTTCTTCTGTTATGGTATCACCAACTAAAGTTACCCAAAAATCGTAAGGCAAATCTTTTGCTATTTCACGTAATTCTTTTACTTCTTCATAGAAATTTTCACTTTGCGAATTAGGTAAAAAATCGGTTGGTTGCCAAATAGTATCAACAGGAATAAGATAATTGTCTACAAAAGTATCTACATTTTTTTCAAGAAATTGCATCACTTCAAGACGCATGTTTTTTATTGACATATTTTTTTTTTTGGATGTATAGCCAAATTTTAGAGCTATAAATCATTTTTTAAGTAGTGATACTTTTAATGATAATGTCTTCTGTTATATCAGTTAATTCATCAATATTAGAATCTTTAACGGAAATTGCTTCGTGAATAGTAAACGTTATTCTAATCCCGAGGCCGAAAGGCAGAAAGCCAAATTTAAAGAATTTCCACGAATTATTAATAGTAATAGGCACAACAAATGCAGAAGGCGAGTGTTTACAAAGAATTTTTAATCCGCTTTTGGCAAATTCTTTAGGTTTACCGGTTCTTGTTCTTGTTCCTTCAGGGAAAATTACTGCTGATCGATTTGTTTTTTCAATATATTCAGATAATTTTTTAATTTCAATAATAGCTTGTTTAGGATCATTTCTATCAATTAATACTGAACCACCATGATTTAAATTATAAGAAATACTAGGAATTCCTTTACCTAATTCTATTTTACTTACAAATTTTGGATGAAATCTTCTCAAAAACCAAATGATTCCTATAATATCATACATACTTTGATGATTGGCAACGAAAATTATGGGAACACCATTAGGAATCAATTCTCGATTTTCAATTTGGAATGTTATTCCTAATAAGTGTGCAATTCTAAGTAAAATAAAATTGAGGTAATCAACGCTTTTTTTATGGACTTGGTAGCCAAATAAATTAAAGCAAATCCACTGTATAGGATGAAAAATAACAATTGTTAGTAGAAATAAAAGTAAACTAATTATAGAAATTGGGTAGGATATTATTTTTTCCATTATATTATAATTGCGGTCAAAAGTACGAAATTATTAATTTAAAGAAGTTTTTTTTATGATTGTAAATTCTTTATTAATTCAAACTTGTAACTTCAAAAAAAAGAACTATTTTTACTAAAAATAAGTGAAACTAAATGAAAGAAAAGATGAGTTCAGAAAAAGAAGCCAAATTAAAAGCCCTCCAACTTACCTTAGACAAACTAGACAAAACCTATGGTAAGGGAACCGTTATGAAAATGGGGGACAAAGCCGTTGAAGAAGTTGAAACAATCTCATCAGGTTCATTAGGATTGGATTTAGCTTTAGGAGTAAATGGATATCCTAAGGGTAGAGTTATTGAGATATATGGTCCAGAATCTTCAGGAAAAACAACCTTAACTTTACATGCTATTGCCGAAGCTCAAAAAGTGGGTGGAATTGCCGCTTTTATAGATGCAGAGCATGCTTTTGATAGAATTTATGCTGAAAAATTAGGGGTTGACATTGAGAATTTAATTATTTCTCAACCTGATAATGGAGAACAGGCATTAGAAATTGCTGAAAATTTAATTCGTTCTGGCGCAATAGATATTGTTGTTATTGACTCTGTTGCCGCTTTAACTCCTAAAAGCGAAATTGAAGGAGAAATGGGGGATTCAAAAATGGGATTACACGCTCGACTAATGTCTCAAGCGTTAAGAAAATTAACTGGAACTATCAGTAAAACGAATTGTACGGTATTCTTTATTAATCAGTTGAGAGAAAAAATTGGAGTTATGTTTGGAAGCCCAGAAACAACAACGGGTGGAAATGCTTTGAAATTTTATGCTTCTGTAAGGTTAGATATTCGTCGTTCTACACAAATCAAAGACGGTGAAAATGTGATTGGAAACAGAACGAAAGTAAAAGTGGTAAAAAACAAAGTTGCGCCACCATTTAAAGTGGCCGAATTTGATATAATGTATGGAGAAGGAGTTTCAAAATCTGGAGAGATTTTAGACTTAGCCGTAGAATTTGAAATAATAAAAAAATCGGGGTCTTGGTTCAGTTATGGTGAAACAAAATTAGGACAAGGGCGTGATGCTGTTAAAGCTTTAATAAAAGATAATCCTGAAATGGCAGAGGAGTTAGAACTTAAAATAAAAGAACACATTACCGAAGTAAATCCGTAAAAAAAAATGCTCATCATATGAGCATTTTTTTTAATTAAAATCTAAAAGTTGCTTGTAAATAATATTCCAAGATTCAGTTTTTATTTTTTTAATATCATTTTTATTTTCAATAGTCATACCCTTCGTATATATGAACGGGTGAACTTTTGCCCTCATAACTCCCATACTACCGCTAAAAAAGGTATAGGACATTCTTTTTTTATTATCAGGAAAAGTTATTGGAACAATAGGAATTTGATGTTCAATTGCTAATCGAAATGCTCCGTCTTTAAAATTTGCTAAAACAATACTCTCATCTGTAGGAACCCCACCTTCAGGAAAAATACAAATACTTAATCCTCTATTCAATCTCTTTTGAGCCTGTTCAAATACTTCCATTCGACTCCTAGAATTACTTCTATCTACTAAAATGCAACTTCTTTTATAGAAAAAACCAAACAAAGGGATTTTTGCTAATTCAATTTTTCCTACAAACACAAAAGGCCTGTTTACAACTGCAAGCATCAACATTATATCGGTCATTGAAGTATGATTAGCAATTAACATGTAGCTTTTATTGCCTTCAAAATTTTGTTTTCGTTCAATTTTATAATAAAATCCGGTTCCAAATAGAGCAAATTTGGCCCATATCCTAGCCAAAATAAAGAAATAAGGATACCATTTTTCTTTAATTAATAAAATAAACATCAGAGGCCCCATAATTAAAAGAGGAAGCCCTAACATAATGTGAAACCAAATTCGCCAAAGGAACCAAAAAGTATTTTTTATTAATTTCATAATATCAAAAATACATATTTCTATGTTATTTTTGATACAAAGGTTTAACTTTGCGATAAACAACTAGATAATGTCAAAAATTTTAACAGGTATTCAAAGTACAGGGACTCCTCATCTAGGAAACTTGCTCGGGGCAATAATTCCAGCAATAGAGTTGTCTAATAAACCAGAAAATGAATCGTTTCTTTTTATTGCCGATTTGCATTCTATAACTCAAATTAAGGATGGAGAAACTTTAAGATCAAACACTTACAGTACTGCTGCTGCTTGGTTAGCATGTGGATTAAATGTAAATAAAGTAATTTTTTATCGCCAGTCCGACGTTCCTCAAACTGCAGAATTAGCTTGGTATCTGAGCTGTTTTTTCCCATATCAAAGGTTGACATTAGCCCATTCTTTTAAAGACAAATCCGATCGATTAGAAGACGTAAATGCAGGATTATTTTCTTATCCAATGTTGATGGCTGCTGATATTTTGTTATATGATGCACAATTTGTACCTGTTGGAAAAGACCAATTGCAACACATAGAAATAACTCGTGATGTAGCAGCTCGTTTTAACCACCAAATGGGTGAAACATTTGTATTACCAGAATCTTATATTCATGAAGAAACTAAGTATGTTCCAGGAACTAATGGGGGAAAAATGAGTAAATCGGCCAATAATATTATTAATATTTTCTTAGATGACAAATCTTTGCGCAAGCAAATTATGTCTATTGAGAGTGACAGTACTCCGCTTGAAGCACCAAAAAATACGGAAACTTGTAACATATTTGCTATTTATAAACTATTAGCAACTGATTCTCAAATTCAGAAAATGAGAGAAAATTATGCTAATGCAAATGCCGATTATGGTTATGGCCACGCCAAACAAGAATTGTTCGAATTGATTATTGATAAATTCAAAACAGAGCGTGAAAAGTACAATTACTACATGAGCAATCTTGCAGAAGTGGACCAAGAATTATTTCGGGGAGCAGAAAAGGCTTCAGCAATTGCGGATGGAGTTTTAAAAAGAGTTCGAAAAAAACTAGGATTTAGTTTCTAAATTGCTTCAAATAACTTTCCTGGCAACGGCCTAACCACGCCTTTTAACTCCATATTCAATAGAATTCCCGATATTTTGTAAATGGGTAAATCACATTCCAATGCTATAATATCTAGGATTTCTTTTCCCGATATTAAAAGGTAATCGTAAATTTTTTGTTCTTCATTTTCTAAGGTAACAAATAACTTTTTTTGAACGGATCGAGTAGTTTTTTCAATATTCCAATTTAAAATATAAATTAAATCGGCAGCGCTTGTAAGTAAATTTGCTTTTTGAGTTTTAATTAAATTATTGCATCCTAAACTTAATTTATCAGATGTTCTTCCAGGAACTGCAAAAACATCTCGATTGTAATCGTTGGCTAAATTCGCGGTGATTAAAGACCCTCCTTTAATTGCAGATTCAATAACAATTGTCGCCTCAGAAATTCCTGCAACAATCCGATTTCGTTTTACAAAATTTTCTTTTTCAGGGTTGGTCCCACTCCAATATTCGGTCATAAAACCTCCGTTTTGTTCCATTTTTGAAACGTATTTTTTGTGGGAACTAGGATAAATTTGATCCAGCCCATGCGCAACAATTCCTATCGTTTGCAAATTATTTTCAATTGCAGCTTGGTGAGCAACAATGTCAACACCATAAGCAAAACCGCTAACTATTATTGGATTCAATGGTGCTAATTCAGAGATTAAAGATTTACAAAATTCAGTTCCATAAGAGGTAATTTTCCTAGTGCCCACAATACTAATAATCTTTCTATTATTAAAGTCAATATTACCTTTTGAAAATATTAATAATGGGCCGTCGATACAATGTTTTAGACGTTCAGGATAGGATAGGTCTTGGAAATAAGAAACGTTTATTTTATTATTTTCTAAATATTTTAATTCTGCTTCGGCTTTAGCAAATATGGATTTATCTTTTAATTTTGTTATTAATACCGACCCTATTCCGTCTATTGATGAAAGTTTAGAAGCTTTTGAATTGAAAATTGTAGCTGCATTTCCGCAATGGCTAAGTAGTTTTTTTGCAATAATATCGCCCACACCCTCTACTTTTTGTAACGCTAATAGGTAATATAATTCTGTTTCATTCATGGCTTATATTTATTTTAGTAATATAGGAATTTTTTTGAAAATTGTTAATAAATTTTATGAATAAAATTTTGTCAACTATTTTGATTGTATAACTTTGTTATTATGAATTTAGAATACCATATTTCTCAGCTATTATATCGATATCAATGTGTAACGATTCCTGGTTTTGGGGCCTTTTTAACTGATTATCAATCAGCTCAATGGCACGAACCGAGTAATGGATTTTATCCCCCAAAGAAATTAATTTCTTTCAATTCATTTTTGAAAAATAACGACGGATTGTTAGCTAATCATTTGGCACAAATCGAGAATATTACCTATGAAACTGCTGTAGTTTTTATTGAAAATGAAATAACCAAATGGAAGTATGAATTGGAAACTTCAAATAAATTATCCTTCAGAACTATTGGGGAATTCAATTTAAATTCAGAAAAAAATATTGTTTTTAGACCTAACGATCAAGTAAACTATTTATCAAGTTCATTTGGTTTATGTAATTTAATTGCCCCTTCTATTAAAAGAGAAGTTATTGAACATGTGTTCAAGGATGCAAAAGAAGAAGAGGTAATCCAATTAGTTTCTGATGGTAACATAGCACGCACTTATTTTAAATATGCGGCGATGATTGTATTTTCACTTTCTTGTTCAGGGATTTTAGGTCTAAAGTTATATAAAGATAAAGTAGCTTCAGAGACCTTAATAGTTCAAAAAGAAGTTCAAAGAGAAGTTCAAAATACAATTCAAGAAGCAACTTTCGTTATTAGCAAACCGCTTCCAACAGTGACATTATCTGTAAAAGAGGAAAATATGCCTTATCATATTGTAGCAGGTGCTTTTAGACTTGAGAGAAACGCTGAAAAAGTTTATAAGAGATTAACTAGAAAAGGCTATAATGCAAAAAGATTAGCTCCTAATTCAAATGGACTATTTCCTGTAATTTATGGAAGTTATCCTTCACTGGAGGAGGCTGAAAGAATAAAATCAGATATTCAAAAAGTAGAAAATCCAAATGCTTGGATCTTGATCGAACAATTTTAAATATTTAATCCCGATAATTTCGGGATTTTTTTTGCCTTCTAATTAGTACCTTTGAAAAAAAAATAAATATGCACCCAAAACATCCTTCAGAATCTTTAACGGTATTAACAGATTTAGTATTACCGAGTGAAACCAATCCGCTAAACAATCTTTTTGGTGGGGAATTATTGGCAAGAATGGATAGAGCCGCAAGTATTTCAGCAAGAAGACATTCACGAAGAGTAGCAGTTACAGCTTCAGTTAATCATGTAGCTTTTAATAGAGCCATACCT
>RFPP01000028.1 GCA_009926065.1 Flavobacteriaceae bacterium | reverse complement strand
ATTATAGATAATTAAATAGTATTTTATTTGAAGTATTATGTAAATCAATCAAAATTGTATATTTTTGTTTCGATTTCAATTTAATGTAAAAAAATATGAAACAATCAGAGACTGTAGCGATGACTTTTGAAGATTTTAAAATCGAGGTTTTAAACGATTATAAAATTGCATGTATTAGTCGGGAATGCAGTTTATTAGGGCGACGCGAAGTACTAACAGGAAAAGCCAAGTTTGGAATTTTTGGTGATGGAAAAGAAGTGCCACAATTAGCTATGGCAAAAGCGTTTCGCGAAGGCGACTTTAGATCGGGATATTACCGTGACCAAACTTTTATGATGGCAATTGGTCAATTATCAATACAGCAATTTTTTGCTGGTTTATACGGTCACACTGACATTGACCACGACCCGATGAGTGCTGGACGTCAAATGGGTGGTCACTTTGCTACTCATTCCTTGGATAAAAATGGTAATTGGAATGATCTTACGAAAATAAAAAATTCAAGTGCTGACATCTCCCCTACCGCAGGTCAAATGCCGAGACTTCTCGGACTAGCACAAGCATCAAAAATATACAGAAACGTTGAGGGATTAGAACAAAAAACTACCTTTTCAAATAAGGGAAATGAAGTTGCTTGGGGAACAATTGGAAATGCTTCTACTTCTGAAGGTTTATTTTTTGAGACTATAAATGCTGCTGGAGTACTTCAAGTTCCAATGGTTATGAGTGTTTGGGATGACGAATATGGAATTTCAGTACATGCAAAACACCAAACAACCAAAGAAAATATTTCTGAGATTTTAAAAGGGTTTCAACGAGATGAGAATAATAATGGTTTCGAAATTATTTCTGTAAACGGATGGGATTACGCAAGTTTAGTTGCCGTTTATAAAAAAGCATCTGAAATTGCAAGAGACGAACATGTTCCGGTTTTAATTCACGTAACTGAATTGACTCAACCACAGGGACATTCGACTTCAGGTTCTCACGAACGATATAAAAATGAAGAACGTTTGGCTTGGGAAGCTGAATTTGATTGCTTAAATCAAATGTCAAAATGGTTAATAGAAAACGGTTTTTCTACTGAAGAAGAACTTGATGCGATTTCTAATCAAGCTAAAAATGAAGTTTTAGAAGGTAAAAAAGCAGCTTGGAATGCCTTTATTTCTCCATTAAAAGCAGAACAAACTCAATTGCTTTCGATATTAAGAGAAATTGCTAAAACATCACAAAGTAGTAATTATATTGAACAATTGACAAATGAATTGGCTTCTATAAAAGAGCCTATTCGAAAAGACCTACTTACTATAGCGAGGAAAATACTTAGAAAATTAGTTTCAGAATCTGAAAAAAACCTATTATCTAAATGGATAAAAGAGACTACTGAAACTATCCAACCTAAATTTAGTTCGCACTTGTATTCTGATTCAAAAAATAATATACATAGCGTTAATGAAGTTTTGCCTGAAGTAGATGAAAACGCTGTAGATGTTGATGCGAGATTAGTTTTAAGAGACAATTTTGATGCTTTATTTGCAAAATTTCCTGAGGTTTTAGTTTTTGGTGAAGATGCAGGAAATATTGGTGATGTAAACCAGGGACTGGAAGGCATGCAAGAAAAATATGGAGAATTGCGTGTTGCCGATGTTGGCATTCGTGAAGCTACCATAATTGGTCAAGGGATTGGATTGGCTATGCGTGGTCTACGCCCAATTGCTGAAATTCAGTATTTGGATTACCTCTTATATGGAATTCAAATTATGAGTGACGATTTGGCTACTTTGCATTATAGAACTTCGGGACGTCAAAAAGCACCATTGATTATTAGAACACGGGGGCACCGTTTAGAAGGAATCTGGCATGCAGGTTCCCCGATGGGAATGATTATAAATGCCATTCGTGGAATTCACGTATTGGTACCAAGAAACATGACCAAAGCCGCAGGTTTTTATAATACTTTACTAACCACTGACGAACCAGCATTAGTAATTGAATGTTTAAATGGTTACCGATTGAAAGAAAAAATGCCGTTGAATTTGGGTGAATTTAAAACTCCAATTGGTGTTGTTGAGACTTTAAAATCGGGAAAAGATATTACGGTAGTTTCTTACGGGTCTACTTTGAGACTAGTGGAACAAGCCGCAAAAGAATTGATGGAAGTTGGAATTGACGTTGAAATTATTGACGTTCAATCATTATTACCATTTGATTTAAATCACGATATTCTTAAAAGTATTACTAAAACAAATCGTTTATTAGTAATTGATGAGGATGTTCCAGGGGGTGCTTCTGCTTATATTTTACAACAGATATTAGAAGTTCAAAAAGGTTATTTCCAATTGGATAGTCAACCTAAAACACTTACCTCTAAAGAACATCGTCCGTCTTACGGAACCGATGGCGATTATTTTTCTAAACCATCAACGGAAGATATTTATGAAAAAATTTACGAAATGATGCACGAAGACAATCCGGCAAAATTTCCTAGTTTGTATTAATATAAAAATTAAAAGCCGCTAATTATAGCGGTTTTTTTTATCCTAACCAGCCATCTCTATCCAAACTTCGATATTGTATAGCTTCCGAAATATGTGATGAAACAACAGTTTCGGCAGCATCTAAATCAGCTATGGTTCGAGCTACTTTCAAAATTCTGTCGTAAGCTCTTGCGGATAGATTCAAGCGTTCCATTGCTGTTTTTAATAATTGTTTTGAAACTTCATCAAGGGCGCAAAATTCTCTAATTTGTTTGGAACTCATTTGGGCGTTATAGTGCACATTTTCCATTAATTCGAATCTTAAAGTTTGAATTTCACGAGCTGCGGTAACTCTTTTTCGAATATCAATACTACATTCAGATTTTCTATCGTCGGATAATTTTTCAAAAGGAACGGGTGTTACCTCAATATGGATGTCAATTCTATCTAATAAAGGCCCTGAAATTTTACTTAAATAACGTTGCATTTCGTGAGGCGAAGAGGTTTGTGGCGAATCGGGGTCGTTAAAAAACCCACTCGGACTTGGATTCATACTTGCCACTAGCATAAACGACGAGGGATAAGTAACGGTAAACTTTGCTCTAGAAATAGTCACTTCCCGATCTTCTAAAGGCTGGCGCATTACTTCCAAAACATCTCTTTTAAATTCTGGTAATTCATCTAAAAATAAAACGCCATTGTGGGCCATCGAAATTTCTCCTGGTTGTGGATAACTACCGCCGCCAACGAGAGCAACATTTGAAATCGTATGATGTGGACTTCTAAACGGGCGTTGGTTCATCAATCCTACTTCTTTTAATTTTCCTGCTACACTATGGATTTTGGTAGTTTCCAATGCTTCTCTAAGGGTCATTGGGGGTAAAATACTTGGTAATCTTTTGGCGAGCATCGTTTTTCCTGCTCCCGGAGGACCAATTAAAATAATATTATGACCTCCTGCAGCTGCAATTTCCATACATCTCTTTATACTTTCCTGTCCACGCACATCGCTGAAATCGAATTCAGGAAAATCTAACGATTTATTAAATTCAGCACGAGTGTCAATAATGGTTGGTTGTAATGTTCCCTTTCCTTCTAGAAAATCTATAACTTCTTGTAGGTTTTCAACTCCAAATACATCCAATCCAGATACTATTGCCGCTTCTTTTACATTTTGAATTGGTAGAAAAAAACCTTTAAATCCCTCTTCTTTAGCTTTTATAGCAATGGGTAAAGCGCCACGAATGGGTTGCAAACTTCCATCAAGAGAAAGTTCTCCCATGATTATGTATTTATCGGATTCGGTAGTTTGTATTTGCGAGGAAGCTATTAAAATTCCAATTGCTAGCGTCAAATCATAAGCAGATCCTTCTTTGCGTAAATCGGCAGGAGCCATATTTATAGTGATTTTTTTGCCGGGCATGGAGTAACCATTGTTTTTAAGGGCAGCAGCTATACGGTAGCTACTTTCTTTGATGGCATTATCAGGCAAACCAACGAGGTGGTAACCAATTCCTTTGTCGATATTTACTTCTACAGTTATTGTGGTGGCTTCAACGCCAAAAACGGCACTTCCAAATACTTTTACTAACATGGCGAATACTTTATATTTGACTAAAGTAAGCCAATTTTAGTAATAAATTGGAATTATTTTTATTTAATGGAAAGACGTAAAATAAATTACTTCTTGAAATTTGAAATTCCTTCTTTCAACCATGCGCTATAAGCAGCTATATCTGGTGTGTAACTGATTGTTGGGGTTGATGAATTTAAATTATTTCCTTGTAAATCAGTTATAACGTATAATGGTTGGGTATTAGTTTTGTATTTAAAAATCATAAAATCAGTCCATTTATCGCCAATTGTTTGAATTAACTCCCCTGTTGAAGACTTAACCTGTTGGTCTTTGGGTAATTCTCTTTTATCATCAACATACAATGAAATTAATACTACCTCATTTTTTAAAATACTTAAAATGGATGAATCACTCCAAACAGTATTTTCCATTTTACGACAATTTACACATGCAAACCCCGTAAAATCAAGCATTATTGGTTTGTTTACTTTTTTAGCATAAGCCGATCCCTTATCATAATCATCAAAAACTACAATTCCGTGTGGACCATATTTTGCTCCATTCGGTAAAACTGCATTCACTTTCATAGTTGAATTTTGACCCACCCCAAATGGACTTTCGCTATATTCCATTGGAGGTGGAAAAGCGTTAATCAATTTTAAAGGAGCACCCCATAGTCCAGGAATTAAGTATATGGTAAAAGATAATACCAATAATCCTAGAGATAATCTTCCGACAGAAATGTGGGTTAATGGGCTATCATGTGGCAAAGTGATTTTACCAAATAAATAAAGTGCTAATGTTCCGAATATAGCAATCCAAATGGCAATAAACACCTCACGTTCTAATAAATGTAATTGTAATACCAAATCAGCATTAGATAAAAATTTAAAGGCTAAAGCCAATTCTAAAAAGCCAAGAACTACTTTTACCGTATTCAACCAACCCCCTGATTTTGGTAAAGAGTTCAGCCAACCTGGGAACATTGCAAAAAGCATAAAGGGTAAAGCTAAAGCTAAAGAAAATCCAAACATTCCAACTACTGGAGCAATTCCACCTTTGGAAGCAGCATCGACTAACAAAGTTCCTACAATTGGTCCGGTGCAAGAAAAAGAAACAATTGCCAAAGCTAATGCCATGAATAAAATTCCAATAATTCCCCCTCTATCCGCTTGTTGATCTACTTTATTAGCCCAAGAATTGGGTAACATAATTTCAAAAGCACCTAGGAATGAAGCAGCAAAAAACACCAATAATCCGAAGAAAATTATGTTGAACCAAACATTTGTCGATAATGCATTTAAGGCATCGGCACCAAAAATCCAGGTTACTAATAGTCCTAAAACCACATAAATTAAAATGATGGAAATTCCATAAATAATAGCGTTTCTAATCCCTTGTACTTTATTTTTACTTTGCTTAGTGAAAAAGCTTACAGTCATTGGGATCATTGGAAAAACACAAGGTGTTAATAGCGCGGCAAACCCTGAGAAAAAGGCAATAAAAAAGATAGAAATCAGTCCTTTTTCATCTTCTTTTTTAGGCTCTTTTGGTGAAGTACTTTGAGTTTTAACTTCCGTTTTTACCTTAGAAATAGTTGAATTTTTATTAACAATTGTGGTATCTTTAACTTCTTGAGCTATTGATGACTCGGATATTTTAGGGATTTCAAAAACAAATTTCTTATTTAAATTGATACAAACCTCCTTACAAGTTTGATAATCAATAACCACTTTTATTGACTTAATTTTTGAGTTAATAATCTTAACTTTTTGCGAAAGAACCACTTTGTTTTCAAAGAAAATTTCATCCACTTCAAAAACAGTATTGAATTCTCTTTTGGTTTTGCTCTCTTTAGTTTTTCCAATCAATTGATAATTGCCTGTGCTTTCTTGATATTGAATTCCAAGTGGAATTGGACCTCCGTCGGGTGTGAATTGAGAATATAGGTGCCAACCGGCATCAATTTTTCCTTCAAGTATTAAGTTAAATTCCGTTTCAGATAATTTTTCAGTTTTAGATTTCCATTTTACAGGATCTAAAATTTGTGAAAAACCATTGGTAAAACTCAAAAATGCTAAGAGTATAAAAAGTAATTTCTTCATTATTTTAGGGCTATTTGTAAGCTGTTTTTTGTATTAGAATCAATTTTAAATCTTTCATCTTGGCGAATTCCAATTACCCAAACAATATCCTCATTTGAATATAAAATCCACGTATTTTCTTTTTGCAAAAGCGACAATTTCTCATCTTTGAAAAGTTTACTCACCTTTTTTGATTTTCCATTCATCCCAAAAGGCTGAAAAACTGCACCTTCTTCGTATTTTTTTAACGATAATGGAAATTTCAACTTATCTGCATCTACAAATATAAAGGAATTATCAGTATTTGAATGGAAATTTTGATTTGAAATAGTAAGTTTTAAAGGATATTTAACTTCTATTTGATTTTCCTCAATGTAATAAACTTCTGAAGATTCCTTTTCAACAATAGGTGCTAAAATCAAAGTGTTTCTGTCTTTTAACAGTCTGAAATGTTTTGAAAACACTTGTTTCCCAGATTGGGAATCAACCAATTCATAAATATCATCCCAAGCAGAAAATCTATATTCATTTAACCATTGGTACAAATAAGACTTATAATTTGGTAGGATTTTTAGTTTATCGATATTGAAATGGATTTCATCTTTAACCTCAGTTGCCACTTGCTGGTAAATCATTTTCGTCGCGTCTTGAACCATTGCTTGCGCTTCATTCAAATATTTTTGAGTGTTTTGAAAAGAAGTTAAGAAACTAGGATTCAATTCTTTTAAAAGAGGAACTAAATCGTGACGAACTTTATTTCGTAAATATTTATCCGATGAATTACTGCTGTCTTCGCGCCACAGAATTCCATTTGCAGCAGCAAAACTTGCTATTTCTTCTCGGCTAAAAGCCAATAAAGGGCGAATAACGGATTCATTTTGAAAGGGAATTCCTGTAAAACCATCCAATCCTGAACCACGAATGAGATGAATTAGGAAGGTTTCAATATTGTCATCGGCATGATGAGCAGTTAAAATATAATCAAAATTCTCATTTTCAATTAATTCGTAAAACCAGTTATATCTTAATTCTCGCGCCGCCACTTGAGTTGAAAGTTTATAATCGTTGGCAAAAGATTGAGTATCAAATTGGGTTATATAAACAGGAATATTATTTACTTCAGCATAATTTTTAACAAAAAACTGATCTTCAAGACTCTCATTTCCGCGCAATTGAAAATTACAATGTGCTAATGAAATATCAAAATTCAACGTTCTAAAAATATGCGCCATTACCATACTGTCCAAGCCACCACTTGTTGCCAATAATAATTTTTTTCCGAATAAATACGGGAAATTATGGGTTAAATGGGATTGGAATTTTTCAATCATATTCAAAAATAGTTATTTTAAATAGAGGAATAAAGTAAAATTGAAACTAATTGTAATTCAATACTTTAATCATAGCGTTAGCTTTCAAAAGACATTCTTCATATTCTGATTCTGGAGCTGATAAAGCGGTGATTGCGCTTCCAACAGAAAAAGAAATGTAATTGTTAGCATTATTATATAAAATACTTCGGATAACTACATTAAAATCGAAATCGCTAGTTGGTGTAAAATAACCAACACTTCCACTATACAACCCGCGTTTTGTTTCTTCCAATTCTTCAATAATTTTCATTGCAGATATCTTAGGTGCTCCTGTCATACTTCCCATTGGAAATGAATTTTTAATCACATCTATTGCTGAGTATTGATCATCAACAATTGAAGTTATAGTTGAAATCAACTGATGCACTTGTAAAAAAGAATATATTCCACATAATTCTTCCACTTGAACCGATCCTTTTTTAGCGGTTCGAGACAAATCGTTTCTAACCAAATCGGTTATCATAATATTCTCAGAACGCTCTTTTTGATCTAAAGCAAGAGTATTCTTTGAAATTTCATCATCTAAATTGTCTGAATATCGCTTTGAAGTACCCTTGATTGGCTGAGATATAATTTTATTTTCTACTTTTTTCAAATATCGTTCAGGGGTTGCAGAAAGTAAAAAATGATTGTTATTCTTCAAAAAAGTAGCAAAAGGAGGTTTTGAAATATTATTGAGTAAGAAATATTTATCAAGCGGATTTATTGTTGTTTCGGCATAAAATTCCATACAAAAATTGGCTTCGTAAATATCGCCTTTATTAATGTATTCAAGCATTTTTGTTACTTTTTCAAGATATATATCTCTAGAAATACGTTGTTGAATATGGATTGGATTTGAATTTCTGATTGTTGAAATCTTAGTTTCAAGAATTAATTCAAAATCTTCAATCACTTCGTCATCACACATATTGAGATATTGAATTTCTAGCTGATTATTTTTTAATAAAAATAATTTCTTAGGCTGGAAAAAAAACAAATCAGGGAATTGCAATCCATCAAAATTTGACGAATTTAATTCTTCGGTATCATTTTTTAAATCGTAGGACAAATATCCAAAAATCCAATCTTTAGATGTTTGTTGGTATTGCTTTAAATCTTCAAAACCGTTATAAAAATCAGTATTAATTGAGGTAAAAGCATCAACCGCAAGAATACAATCGTAATTTGAGTATTTCTGCGGATAATCGTTACTATCTAAAAAGATAACTTCTCTAAATTGCTGTGCCCAAGTTAAAAGTTGCGATTTAAACAACGATGGATTCGAAATTTCCTTTTGAATTGAGGTTCTCAAATTATTAATTTTATTACAAAAATAGATAAATTAAATCATTCAAAATTAGACAATTTGATTGATTTTGAATACAAAAAAAGCCCCGAATTTCTTCGAAGCTTTTGCATTTCTGGGTGGCTGACCGGGTTCGAACCGGCGACCCTCGGCACCACAAACCAATACTCTAACCAGCTGAGCTACAACCACCATTTTAACGAGTGCAAATATAAGTCAAAGTTTTTTGTTTTGCAAAGTAAAAAAATAAATAATTATATCAAATCACCTAAGCTATTGACAGCCAAATATCTTTCAACTGTAAAACCTTCTGCATATTCAGTTCCAACTAATCTGCCTAATTCACGTGTACGATTGTGGATACTATCTAAAAAGTTTTTAGTTGCAATGGGTGTTACAGGTTCGTTTGAATTGGGGTTATAAAACTGAGAACTGTATGCTAAAATAGCTGCTTCTTTTATATCAATAAAATTAGAAATATCAACTACAAAATCAGGTTCTATATTTTTCCATTGAATGTAATGATACACAAATTTTGGTCGCCAAGCTTCTTGCGATAGGTTGTTGCAAAATGTGCTAATTTTTACTAAACCAGATAAGAAACAGGCATCAGAAACTAAATTACTCGCTTTTGCATGATCAATATGACGGTCGTCAATAGCATTACAAATCACAATTTCCGGCTTGTATTTTCTAATCATTTCGATGACTTTTAGTTGGTGATTTTCATCATTTACAAAAAATCCATCTCGCATATCTAAATTTTCACGAATAGATATACCTAAAATTTCAGAAGCTGCTTCCGACTCTTTATTTCTAATTTCAACTGAACCTCTCGTGCCTAATTCACCCCGGGTCAAATCTATAATTCCTACTTTTTTTCCTAGAGAAATTTCTTTGGCAAGAGTACCTGCGCAACCTAATTCAACATCGTCAGGATGAGCGCCAAAGGCGAGTATATCTAATTTCATAGTATTACATTTTTTAAAGTCATTGCTTTATTTACTGTCTCAAACCATTCCATTTCAGGGATGCTGTCTTTTGTAATGCCGCATCCTAAATATAGATGGGCTGTATTAATTTCATTGTTATTCTGAATTTGCATACATCGTAAATTTACATATAAATCTGTTTCAGAATTATCATTATAATTTATTTCACCTAAAAAACCAGAATAAAATTCCCGATTATAACCTTCATTTTTAAAGATAAAATCGATTGCATTTTGCTTTGGCAAACCACAAACTGCAGGTGTTGGATGTAAAAGTAAAACTAAATCATTTAAATTGGTAGTTTTATCTATTATTCCTTTAATTGTAGTATTAAGATGCAATAAATTTCCTGCTTTTATTGTTTTTGGAACTGAAATTTGAATTTCTGAAACCAATTTACCAATTATTTCAACAATATAATCAGTAACATACTGTTGTTCTTCTTTTTCTTTGTTTTGCCAAAGCACCTCTTCACTACCATTAAATATTTGTGTTCCCGCCAGAGCTACCGTTTGGAATTTATTTCCATTTACTCTCAATAATGTCTCTGGAGTTGCTCCCATCCACAAGCCAATTTCTGGGTGAAACCAGCAGTAATTAAAAGCCGAAGGGTATTTACTTGCCAAATTTATGTAAAGTGAAATTAAATCGAAATTGGGTAAATCAACTATCTCTTTTCTAGACAATACCACTTTTAAAAAAGTATCTTTTTTAATTTCTTCAATTGCTTTTATGACGATATTTTCAAAATTGTATTTGGCAATTTCGTTAGAATGTGATTCAACCTTAGAATTAACTTGGATATATTCAGGGTAAAAATGAGCAATAATTTCTTCTGAATTATCTTTTGGAATTAAAATCTTTTTATTTGCATCAAATGAAGAAAAAATAAAACCCGTTTCTGATAAATCGTTACTAAAATTAAGTTTTTCATCATTTTGAAAAAGGCCATTAATTTCTTCAGAGTTGGGCTTTTTATAAATAACGAATGGTAAATTATGTTGAAAATGCTGTTTAACTTTATTAAAAAAATCAGTCATTATTGATTATTTACTGTTTCTTACTTTTTTAGGCAAAACCATATTAGTAAGTTTACAAATAGAGATCATTTTTCCTGCTTCATCGGTAATTTTTATTTCCCATAAATGAATGGAACGACCTTGATGAATAATCCTTGCGGTTCCATAAACAAAGCCTTCTTTCTTACTTTTTAGATGGTTTGCAGAAATTTCAATACCTCGTACTTCACTTAATTCTGGGTTAATAAACATCATCGAAGCCGCAGATCCAACACTTTCCGCTAATGCAACAGTTGCTCCACCATGTAATAATCCCATTGGTTGATGAACTCTTGGGTTAACTGGCATTTTAGCCACAAGAAAACCTTCACCAGCATCTATAAATTCAATATCCAGGGTTTCCATCAATGTGTTTTTTGAAAAATTATTACACATTGATATTATTCTATCTTTATCGAAAGTCATTTTTTTTGTAAAAATAAGACATTATTAGTAGACAATAAAATAATTATGATTTATAAGTTTAAACTAAAATCAATGTTTTTACGTTTTTAATATCTGAATCAAATTAATATTTATAAAATTAATCCCTATTTTTACAAAAATTATTAAGTGATGCGCAAAATCTTATTTTTACTTTTATCGGGAATTTTATTATCGATGACATCGTGCAGAAAGGATTTTGTATTTGAACCAAGCAATGGAGAATTGCGATTTTCAAAAGACACTATTTATTTAGATACGGTTTTTACTAACATAGGATCAAGCACTTACACATTAAAAGTTTATAATAAAAGTAACAAAGACATTCTTATTCCAAATATCCAATTAGGCAAAGGGGCACAATCAAAGTACCGAATGACCGTTGACGGAATGCAAGGTGATAATGGAAAAATATTTAAAAATGTAGAATTATTGGCAAAAGACAGTATGTATGTTTTTATTGAAACTACTGCCGGAATTGCAGATGCCAACCCTACCGACTTTTTATATACCGATCAAATTCAGTTTGGCTCAGGAACTGAAATTCAAAAAGTAGAATTAGTCACTCTAATTCAAGACGCTATCTTTTTATACCCTCAAAAATATGTTGATGCTACAACTGGTGCGGTGACCTACGAAACATTAACATTTGGTCAAGACCAAATTTACGGGTTTATATTAGATCACAATTCAAATAATGATGAATACCGATGGACCAGAAACAAACCTTATGTAATATATGGATATGCTGGAATTCCGTATGGTGAAACGCTCAATATTGATCCCGGAGCACGAATTCATTTTCATGCCAATTCTGGAATAATTGTGGGAAATGGCGGATCGATACGAATTAATGGCGAGCAATCAACTACGGCAGCGCTTGAAAAAGAAGTTATTTTTGAAGGTGATCGATTAGAACCTGGATTTTCAGATATTCCAGGACAATGGGGTTTAATTTGGTTGAGTCAAGGAAGTGTGAACAATCAAATTAATCATCTAACTCTTAAAAACGCAACTGTAGGTATATTTGTTGGAGATGTTTTAAATGCTACAAATCCTACCTTAAAAATTGATAATACACAAATTTATAATTGTTCAAATATTGGGCTATTTTCAAGAAGCGCCAAGATTGAGGGAACCAATTTAGTAATTAATTCAGCTGGTCAAGCGAGTTTGGCATGTACTGAAGGAGGTTCTTATTCATTTAAACATTGTACCTTTAACAATAACTGGCAAAGCTCAAAACAATTGGCTGTATTGCTGAGTAATTACCAAAATGTAAATAATGTAATCACCCCAAAGGCATTGAATCAAGCGGAATTTTACAATTGTATAATTTATGGTTCTAACCAAATAGAGTTGTTGTTAGACAAAAAAGAAGGGGCGGCATTTAATTATAAATTCAATAATTGCTTGATAAAATTTAACAATACAAATAATCAATATACTTCAAATCCTCTTTATTTTTTTGATACTGATCCAACTCATTATTCTAATATCATTAGAAATCAAGATCCCAAATTTCAAAATTCAAATAAGAATAAGTTAAATATCAATAACACTTCACCAGCTTTCGCAAATGGCAATGCAGCCTATTTAATTGTAAAAGACATTTTAGGTAATATTAGAAGTTTGCCACCAGATTTAGGAGCATACAAAAATGCACCGTTTCCAACAGTTCCTTAAATTTCCATTTCGTTACCAAAATCTTCTAGATCTCTTCTATCCTTTTTTGTAGGACGACCATCACCAGTTTTTCGGTAATGCTCTTTGGATAATTTCAATAATTCTAGATGTTGGTATGCCTCAATTGGAGTTTCATTTTTTCTATAAATATCAACTAGTTTTGCTGATACACGATTGTCAGGAATATCCAAAACAACAATAATTTGGGTAATTTGATCTTTTCTAAAAGTAATTCTATCGGATGGAAATACTTCTTTTGAAGGTTTTGCAATAATTCCGTTGACTGTAATATGATTTTTTTTACAAGCCTCTGTGACCATATTTCGGGTTTTATAATACCTCACACACCATAAAAATTTATCTACCCTCATAATTTTTTTCTAAAATAGAAGTTAAATTGAATGCAAAAATAAATCAATATTGTATCTTGCGCTCTTAAAAATTAATAAATAATGAATAAATATTTAAAATTAGCTTTATTTTTCGCTTTTGCACCTACAATAATTGGGTTAACCATGATATCTTGTAGTAAGAATGAATCGACTGATTATAGCGTTGAACTTAGAGAATATCCTGTACAATATAGTGCTGATTTAGATTCAATAGATAAATATTTAAATACTCATTATATAGAATCCGTTGATGCAGATTTAAATATTAAATTTGCTAAAATTCCAACAGGTGGTACTCAGCTTTCCATAAGAAATCAACAAAATTATCCATTACAATTTATTAATGTACAAAATAATACTCATGGTGTAAACTATAAAATATATTATTTGAAATTAAGAGAAGGTACAAACGAAAGTACAACTTCAGCTGATTCTGTATATGTATCTTACAGAGGTATTTTATTAAAAAACACGCAATTCGATTACACCGAGACTCCGGTTTGGTTTCAATTAGAAAATTTGGTTCCAGGTTGGGGAGAAATATTACCTATGTTTAAAACAGGAACTTTTGATTCAACCCCTGGACCTAACCCAACTACTTTTTCGAATTTTGGTGCTGGAGTAATGTTTCTACCTTCAGGAATGGCCTATTATAATCAAATGCCATCTTCACTTATACCGCCCTACTCACCTCTAATTTTTAGTTTTAAATTAATGAGTCAAAAGAGTAGAGACCATGACAGAGATGGAGTATTGACTAAGTACGAAGTAAACCCTGCAATTTTAAACCAGAAACCAAAAGACTATGATAGTGATGGTGATGGTGTAGCTAATTATTTAGATATTGACGATGATAATGATAGATATTTGACCAAAATCGAAATAAAAAGACCAAACATAAGTCCAAATGTAACCAATGGTTACTATCCATTTAATGGAGCTGCAGTTGACAATCCGTTAACATCTAACATTGATGAAAGACAAGGAATACCAAGAAAATATACTGGTCCAAATAATCCTTCAACTAATTTACCTACTGCATTACCATTAGATTTTACAGATCCTTCAAGATTAAGAAGACATTTGGATCCTACGTGTTATCCTCCATTTGAATAATTTTTTATTTAAAATTGTCATTTTAGGATAAATTAAAGTTCAAGAAATTTTCAAAAATCAAAATTGTTTGATACATATTTTTTTTATCAAATTAGTAATTCAATAATTTTTGTAATTATTTTTAATTGATTTCTAATAAATTGACAAATTATAAGATATAAATTTATAATATGATTACTTTATTTATATTTGTAATTAAATAATAAACCATTAATTATGGAAGAATGTATATCGGTGTTTGATATGCTTAAAATTGGTGTTGGTCCCTCTAGTTCCCACACTCTAGGACCATGGAAAGCAGCAGATAGATTTCTAAATGAATTGAAAGTCAACAATTTATTTCAAAATACAAAACGTATTAAAGTTGATTTATATGGTTCATTATCGTTAACCGGAAAAGGCCACGCTACTGATTTTGCCATAATGCTAGGTTTAAGTGGTCAAGATCCTGAGAGAATTCCAATTGATAATATCTTTAAAATAATCAAATCTATTACTCAAAATGATACTATTAATTTAGGAAATGAACTAAATATTTCTTTTGATGTAAAACAAGATATTATTTTTAATAAAGAATTTCTTCCTTTTCACGCCAATGGATTGAAATTTACTGCCTATTTAAATAATAATTCAAACTATTCCTCAACCTTTTATTCAATTGGAGGAGGATTTGTAGTAAAAGAAGAACGAATTAATGCGAAAAAAAAATTAGAAATTAAATGTGCATTTCCATTTCAAGTATCTAATGCTGCTGAATTACTAGAATATTGTATTGTTGAAAAAAAGAAAATTTCAGAAATTGTTTTTGAAAATGAAAAATCGATGCGTTCTGAAGAAAAAATCAATAGTGAATTACTTCGAATTTGGAATACCATGCTAGAATGTATGTATATTGGTTGTCATTCCGAAGGAGTATTACCTGGTGGACTAAATGTACGTAGAAGAGCATTTGATATGCACCAAAATTTGATTGGTTTAGCCAATTACGATTCACCACAATCTTGGCTTGAAACCATTCGAAAAACAGAAGTGAAATTTCGTCAAATATTAAAATGGGTTAGTTGCTTTGCACTTTCTGTAAATGAAGTAAATGCCTCTTTAGGTAGAGTAGTTACTGCCCCTACTAATGGAAGTGCCGGAGTTGTACCTGCGGTTTTAATGTATTATTTAGTGATAGAAAATCACCAAGCTGACGAAAAAGAAATAAAACAATTTTTAATGGTTGCGGGAGAAATTGGTAGTCTTTTCAAAAAAGGTTCTACTATTTCTGCAGCGATGGGTGGATGTCAGGCAGAAATTGGCGTTTCATCGGCAATGGCCGCCGCTGCTTTGTGTGAATTAATGGGTGGAAGTCCAGAACAAGTATTAATGGCGGCAGAAATTGCAATGGAACACCATTTAGGAATGACGTGTGACCCAGTTGGCGGTTTAGTTCAAATTCCTTGTATCGAGAGAAATACAATGGGAGCCATAAAAGCAATAAATGCTGCCGAATTAGCACTAGAAACAGACCCTAAAAACGCTAAAGTTCCATTAGATAAAGTTATAGACACGATGTGGCAAACGGCCCAGGATATGAATAATAAATATAAAGAAACCTCAGAAGGAGGATTAGCTATTACAGTTAATTTTGCTGATTGTTAAACGAGTGTTTATTTTATTTTATTTTATTTAAATAATAATCAACCTAAATGTATAAAAATTCAGACATCTTAAACCTAAAATCTTAAATTAACCATTTGAAAATAATCATAAATTATTACAAATTTGATTATTTTTGCTCCAATCACTAAAACCAAAATTAAATGTCAGTAGCCAAAAAAGATTATAAGAGAATTACTACAAAATCATTAATAGAAATGAAATCTAATGGTGAAAAAATTTCTATGTTAACTGCTTATGATTTTACTATGGCAAAAATTGTAGATTCAGCAGGAATAGATATTATACTTGTGGGAGATTCTGCCTCAAATGTTATGGCTGGGCATGAAACTACATTGCCAATAACTTTAGATCAAATGATTTACCATGCATCAAGTGTAGTTCGGGCAATTGATAGAGCATTGGTAGTGGTCGATTTACCTTTTGGTAGTTATCAATCGGATCCAAAAGAGGCATTACGTTCATCTATTAGAATAATGAAAGAAAGTGGTAGTCATGCCGTAAAATTAGAAGGTGGTCAAGAAATAAAAGATTCTATTAAGAAAATTTTAAATGCTGGAATTCCTGTTATGGGACACTTGGGCTTAACTCCCCAATCAATTTATAAATTTGGTAGTTACACTGTTCGCGCTAAAGAAGAAGAAGAAGCTGAAAAATTATTAGAAGATGCAACTATGCTTGAAAAAATAGGTTGTTTTGCGTTGGTTTTAGAAAAAATACCGGCTCATTTAGCTGCAAAAGTTGCTAAAAGCATTTCCATCCCTGTAATTGGTATTGGTGCTGGAGGAGACGTTGATGGTCAAGTGTTAGTTATTCATGATATGCTTGGAATGAACAATGAATTTAGCCCTAGATTTTTACGTCGTTATTTGAATTTATATGAAGAAATGACTTCAGCAATTGGACAATATGTAAAAGATGTAAAATCACGTGATTTTCCTAATTCAAATGAACAATATTAATCTAAATTCCAACTATTTAGATTTCCAAATGAAAATAATTTCAGATATAAACAACCTTCAAGTACTTTATGAAGACAATCATATAATTGTAATTAATAAGCGTGGGGGGGATATAGTTCAAGGAGATAAAACTGGGGATAAACCACTTTCAGAAGTTGTTAAAGAGTATATTAAAGTCAAGTATAATAAACCGGGAGAAGTTTTTTTAGGAGTTATTCATCGATTAGATCGACCTACAACAGGAATTGTTATTTTTGCTAGAACTAGTAAAGCTTTAACGAGAATGAATGAGCTTTTTAGCAATAGGATGACACAAAAAACCTATTGGGCAATTGTGAAAAACAAACCTAAAAATTCTGAAGATATATTAGTTCATTACTTAAAAAGAAATGAAAAAAACAATACTTCAAAAGCGCATTTAAAAGAGGTTCCCGAAAGTAAAATTGCAAGTTTAGAATACAAGATAATTGCTTCATTACAAAACTATTACGCCCTTGAAATAATACTTCACACCGGAAGACATCATCAAATTAGAGCTCAATTATCAGCTATTGGTTCACCCATTAAAGGAGATTTAAAATATGGATTTGACAGAAGTAATCCAGACGGTGGAATTCATCTTCATGCTAGAAAATTAGTATTCACTCATCCGGTGACCAAAGTAAATATTGAGATTGTTGCTCCTACTCCAAATGATGTAATTTGGAACGCTATTTAAATTAAAATTATTAATTTTATAGAAAATATTAATTCAAAAATTAAAAACCATGAAAAAAACATTTTTATTAACATTACTAGTTTCAATAGTTAGTTATTCTCAAGATCATTTTTCTGGAATTACTACTTCAAAAAGAGTTGGAGTATTAAATATTGGATTAAATCCTTCCGAATTAGCCAACAATAATAATCGTTTTGAAATACAACTATTTTCAACTAGTATTAATGCCTCAAATAATAAAATAGGATTTAATGATATCATCAATGGAAATAATTTAGAGAATATTTTATTTAAAGGTTCTGACCCTGTGAGCTTCAATGTTGATTCCGAAATAGTTGGACCTGGATTTGCGTTTAAAATATTGAATTGGGGATTTGCTATTACCTCAAAGGGATATGTAAAAGGAAATATTACAGATGTTGACCCAAATTTAGGTTCAGCACTTACAAATGGTATATTAAGTTCAGTAAATAATGGGACTGCACTTATTTCTAGCAATTCTAATCAAAGGATGAATGCGACTACATGGGGAGAAATAGGTTTCTCTGCTGCTCATAAAATATTTGAAAATAAAATAAATAAATTAAATGCTGGAATTACATTTAAACTTCTATTTCCAGGCTCTTATGCCAATTTAGGTTTAGATAATTTTCAAGGTAGAATTACCAATAATTTAGGGAATTTAGTACTTACAAATGCAACCGCAAATTTAAACATTGCTTATTCAGGAAATTTAGGAAATGATTTTACAAATTCAAGCGATTACACTAGTTCTATTTTTGGAAATCTTCAAGGAGTTGCAACTGATATTGGTATTGATTATCAATTACTTGGAACAAATAATAACTATAAATTAAAAATTGGAGCTTCTATAAAAAATATTGGAAGTATGACTTTTAAATCTGCTTCTAATTATACAACAAATTACACACTGTCAATTCAAGGAAATCAATCTTTAAATTTAGATCAATTTCAAAATTCAAATGGAATAACTGAAATTGAAACTATATTATTAAATTCAGGTTATCTAACAAAAAACTCTCAAAGCAGAGATTTTAATGTTAAGCTTCCTACTACTTTTAATTTATATACAGATATTAAAATTGCATCAAAATTTAATATTACCCTTTTTACCCAACAAAAGATAAATAGTAATGGTAATAATGATCAAATAATGTCTCAAAATATTATTTCAATAACACCAAGAGTTTCATTGGGAATTTTTGAAGCATATTTACCATTAGCAAAAAATGAAATTTCTGGTACAACTGGGGGAATAGGATTTCGATTAGGAGGATTTTTCCTAGGTTCAAATTCAATATTAACAGCCATTACAAGCGATACTAAGCAAGCAGATTTTTACACCGGTTTCCGTTTTGGAATACTTTAAGAAATAAAAAATGGACTTTAAATTAAATATTAAATTCAGAAAAGAAACCTTAACTAGGTTATTGTATTCAATTGAAGAAAACGAAAGTAGAATTATTGAAGCATTATATAAAGATTTTAAAAAGCCTGAATTTGAAGCGGTATTAACCGAAACAAATTATGTAATTGGTGATTTAAAACAAACCATTAAAAAATTAGAAAGTTGGTCAAAACCTAAAAGAGTTTTACCTTCAATTTTAAATTTTCCGTCAAGTGATTTTATTTATAGTGAACCGTATGGGAAAGTCTTAATAATTTCTCCATGGAATTATCCTTTCCAACTCGCTTTGTGCCCTATGATTGCAGCTGTTGCGGCTGGAAATTCTGTTGTATTAAAACCTTCTGAACTTACTCCAAATACCTCAAGTATAATTGCAGAAATCATTTCAAAAGTTTTTACAAAAAATCATGTTGAAGTAATTGAAGGTGGCATTGAAGTTTCTCAAAATCTATTAGCTCAAAAGTGGGATTATATCTTTTTTACAGGAAGTGTTGCCGTTGGAAAAATAGTTGCAAAAGCTGCTGCAGAATATATGACTCCTGTTACATTAGAATTGGGTGGGAAAAATCCATGTATTATTGATGAAACTGCCAATATAAAACTGGCAGCCAAAAGAATCGTTTGGGGAAAATTCATAAATGCAGGTCAAACCTGTATAGCACCTGATTATTTATTGGTTCAAAAAAATATAAAATCAGAATTGGTTGAGCATTTACAACTAGAAATTACAAAAGCTTTTACCGATAATCCCGAATTATCACCTGATTATACTCGTATTGTAAACAGCAGAAATTGGGAACGATTAATTAATCTAATTGAACCTGAAAAAGTGCTTTTTGGAGGAACTAATAACGCCGAAGATTGTTACCTGGCTCCTACTCTAATTGACGAAACATCATTTGAAAGTCCAATCATGAAAGAGGAAATATTTGGACCTATATTACCTATTTTATCCTACCAAAACGAATCAGAATTGGATGATATTATATCAAAATATGAAAAACCACTATCACTTTATGTTTTTACAACAAAAAATAAATTTGCAGAAAAAATAATTCATAAATTCTCTTTTGGAGGTGGCTGTATTAATGATACTGTGATCCATTTTTCAAACAAAAGATTGCCTTTTGGAGGGGTTGGAAATTCTGGAATTGGTGCCTATCATGGTAAAATGAGTTTTGATACTTTTTCACATAAAAAAGCAATTGTAAAAAAAGCAAATTGGCTAGATTTACCTATGCGATATGCACCATACAATGGCAAGCTTAGATTAATTAGGAAAATATTAAAATGGATGTAACAGCTAAAACCATTTGCGTTTCTTAAAGTAATATATCATTCCTAGAGCAATAATGAACATAGCGACAATTACAACATAATAGCCGTTAGAATATTTCAATTCAGGCATATTTTCAAAATTCATTCCATAAACACCTACAATGAATGTTAAAGGAATAAATATAGCTGAAATAACTGTAAGCGTTTTCATTACCTCGTTCATTTTATGATTTTGAGAGGAAAAGAAGAAGTTTGATGCGCTATCCAACGTAACCATATCATCATCAATTTGTTCTAAAAGTTCTAAACTTTTTTGATGCAATCGAGAAAAGAAACTAAAATTCTCGTGAGCAATAGCATTAAATACGTCATCATCTTTTATACTTTTTATAGAATATAAAGAATCTCGTAGCGGAATAATTGATCGTTTTAAAAAATAAAAATTATCTCGGTGTTTTTCGATCTGTTCTAAAATAGTTGGGTCAGTGCTTGTTTTAGATAAATTTATAAGATCTTCAACTTTATTTTCTTCATTTTCAATTGTAATATAAAAATTTTCCATAATTGCGTCCAACAATAAAAAAAGCAAATAATCTGCTTTTTTTGTTCGAACTATTCCAGAATGAGTTCTTAATCTCTCCCTAATGTGCGTAAAAAAATCACTTCTTTTTTCTTGAAATGAAACTAAAATTCCATCTTTAATTAAAAAACTAATTTGTTCTACTGAGATATTATCTGAGTTTTCTGTTGGAAGTAACGATTTTACATTAAAAAAAAGTAAATCATGGAGTTCATCTAATTTTGTTCTTTGGGTAGTATTCAAAATGTCACCCAAAATAAAATTATCAATTTCTAAATAAGTACCAATAGATTTGATTAATTCAATATCATTCAAACCATGAATGTTAAGCCAATTAATTTTATCTAAATCTATAGTATTCGGAATATTAGTGTGAATTAAATTTGGATATTCAGTTAAATCATCATCATTGTATACAAATAATTGTATTTGTGTTTCAAAATTTTTGTGAACACCAGTATATTCCAAAATTGAGGGATGAACTTTTCTTCCTTTTTTATATTTTATTTTTCTCACTGTGTCTAATTTTTTCTAAATTTAAGAATTATTCCAAAATTCATACTATTTTTACTAAAAATCATTTTATGAAAATATTAATCATCAATATTAAAGAACTAGTACAAGTTCGTGAAATAGGTATTTTAAAAGTTGTTGGTATTGAAATGAATGAACTACCAACAATAAAAAATGCCTTTTTATTGATTGAAAATAATATTATTTCAAATTATGGTGAAATGAAAAAATGCCCTACAATTTCAGTAGAATTAACTGTTGATGCAACTGGTAAAATGGTTTTTCCAACATGGTGTGATAGCCATACTCATATAGTATATGCTGGAAATCGAGAACAAGAATTTGTTGACAGAATCAAAGGGTTGACCTATGAGGAAATTGCAAACCGAGGGGGAGGAATATTAAATTCTGCAAAAAAACTAAACGAAACTTCCGAAGTAGAACTCTACAACCAATCCAAAAATAGATTGGAAGAAGTCATGAAAATGGGAACTGGAGCGATAGAAATTAAATCAGGTTACGGACTTTCGGTTCAAGGAGAATTAAAAATGTTGAGGGTAATAAAAAAATTGAAAGAAAATTATCCTATAGAAATAAAATCAACTTTTCTTGGAGCCCATGCTTTTCCAACTTCATTTAAGGAAAATCATCAAGGCTATATTGATATCCTAATTAATGAAATGCTTCCTGCAATAGCAAATGAAAACCTTGCTGATTTTATTGATGTTTTTTGTGAATCAGGTTATTTTTCTGTTTCAGAAACAGAACAAATTATGAAAGCTGGACATAAATTTGGTCTTATTCCAAAAATTCATGTCAATCAATTTAATTCAATTGGTGGTGTAAAAGCAGCGGTAAAAAATAAAGCACTTTCCGTTGATCATTTGGAAATTATGAATCATGATGATATTGAAGTTTTGAAAAAATCAATTACCATGCCTGTTGCATTACCATGTTGTTCTTACTTTTTAGGAATACCTTATACACCAGCAAGAACAATTATTGATGCTGGACTTCCACTGGCATTAGCCACCGATTTTAACCCTGGGTCAAGTCCGTCTGGAAATATGAATTTTGTAGTTGCAACAGCCTGCATAAAAATGAAAATGACACCTGAAGAAGTAATTAATGCAGCAACATTAAACGGTGCTTACGCAATGAATCTATCTAAAACTCACGGAAGTATTACTCTCGGAAAAAAAGCAAATATCATTATTACTAAACCAATAAATTCAATTTACGAATTGCCCTATGCTTTTGGGAGTAACCTAATAGATTCGGTATTAATTGAAGGTACTATTATTAAGTAAAAAGGGACTTGCAACAACAAATCCCTTTATATTTAATTCGATAAAAGTATTATTTCAGAGTGAAAATGGTATTTGAAATCAATACGCCATTGTCAAAAATATTTACATAAAATGTACCTTTTTCTAATTTATCAGCTTTAATATTATTAATTACATCAACAGTTTTATTGTCATATTTTACATTTGCAATGTAGCTGTATGTTAAAGTTTTATCTGCAAATCGTTCAGTTTGACGCTCACCCATCACATTGTTTTTACTATCGATAATCTGAACATAGTATTTTCTATCGCCAGATTTAGCAATAGAATTTTCAGCAATTGTGAAACTCACTTTAAGAATATCTGCACGACTCGCTTTTTCTGTTGCAATTTCTTTACCTGAACTTCTTACAATGAAAGCAGCAGTTTTTAAATTCACAATTGCTAACCTTGATCCTTTTTCAACAGTTTTAGTTAGATCTTCATTTTGTCCGGCTAGTTGTTTATTGGTTTTTTTAGATTCGTCAAGGACAACAATTGTGCTGTCTCGTTGAACTTTTAATACTTTGTTATCTTTCTTTAGGATTTCATTTTCAGCAACTAAGCCTTTCATTTTTGATTCTAAAGCTAAATACTGTTTTTTGTATTTTGCCATAGAAGCTACGTCTCCATTTGATTTTTTCAAGTCGGCCATTAAAGCTACTACTTTCTCTCTTTCAGCAATTAATTCATCTGACATTGAAGTGTTTTCAGCAATAGCAGCGTCATAAGTCGTTTTAAGATCTTTTAGATCTTTCATAACTTGATCTTTTTCAGACAATGTAGTGGTCAATTTGGCTTCTGTAGAATTAACATCTGTGGTTAATTTGTATATGTAAACTAAGCTTAAAGCAAAAAGTACAGACAAAACGATAACTAATGATTTAAGTCCTGAATTGTTGTTTTGATTTTCCATAATTAAAATAATTTTTTACGAAAATAATAATTAATATTCTAACAACGTAAGTTATTAAAATATATTATTTTTGGTAAAACTATTATTGTATGGAAAAATTGGTTCCCTTTACAGTTAATGACCTTGCAAAAGTGACCAACTTCAGATCTGGAGAGGTAAAATTTGGAGAGAAAATGTTAACTGTACCAAAAAATACTGATGCAAGTGAGTACTTAAATTCTTGCGAAGCTAAATATGTTTTATTCGGAATTCCTGAGGACATTGGCATTAGAGCCAATTATGGTCGGACCGGAGCAGCATCTGCATGGGAAAGCGCCATAAAGAGTATTGCAAATATTCAACACAATCGATTTTGTAAAGGAAGTCAACTTTTAGTATTAGGCCAACTAAATGTTAGTGAAGAAATGGCTGAAAGTCAGCAATTAGATTTTAATTCTGATAATGACAGAAAAAAATTAAACCAATTGGTTCATAAAATAGATAAGGAAGTTTCTCACATCGTTTGTAAAATTGTTAAAGCGGGTAAAATTCCAATTATTATTGGTGGTGGCCACAATAACGCCTATGGAAATATTAAGGGTTCAGCCCTAGCTTATGGAAAACCTATTAATGCAATTAATTTCGATGCCCATTCCGATTTTAGAATTTTGGAGGGTAGACACAGTGGAAATGGTTTTTCTTATGCCTATGAAGAAGGTTTTTTGAATCGATATTTTATTTTTGGATTACATGAAAATTATACCTCAAAAAGCGTTTTGGATTCTTTAAAGAAAATTGATGACCGAGTAAAATTCAATACCTATGATGAGATTCAAATTAGAAAACAAAAAAAGTTTGAACCTGAAATGAATTTAGCTTTAGATTTCATAAAAGACGAACGATTCGGAATTGAAATTGACCTTGATGCTATTCCAAATATTGCCAGCAGTGCAATGACTTTAAGTGGGTTTTCAATCGAGAAATTACGCCAATTTATTTACTTCTTTGGTAACAATCAAAATGCGGCTTATTTGCACATTTGCGAAGGCGCTCCAGAATTAGGTGAAGAAAAAAACAATCATTTAATTGGTAAATTAATTGGCTACCTCGTAACAGATTTTGTAAAAGCTAATCTTGAAAACCAACAAAAAAATCAATAAGATTTCCCTTTATTTTCTTAAAACCGGGATTTGATTAATATAACCTATCTTTGCAAAGAATTTTAGTAATTAATACTAGATTCTTAATATCAAAAATATGTTATTCGAAGAATTATCACTTTCAAAAAGTATTCAAAAAGCCGTATTTGAATTAGGTTATAAAGAAGCAACTCCCATTCAAGAGCAGGCAATTCCAATAGTTTTATCGGGAAAGGATATCATTGGATGCGCGCAAACAGGCACAGGTAAAACAGCTGCTTTTGCAATTCCTATAATTCATCAATTGCACCGAATTGTAGGTTCATCCAAAAAAACTAAAGTAATTAGAGCATTAGTTGTTACACCTACCCGAGAGTTGGCAGTTCAAATTGGACAAAGTTTCGACACTTACGCTAAATTTACTAACATCACACAAACGACCATATTTGGTGGTGTTTCACAAAATTCACAAGTTGATAATTTGAAATCTGGAGTTGATATTTTAATTGCAACACCTGGACGATTATTAGATTTGCACAAGCAAGGTTTTATTGAATTAGATCATTTACACACTTTAGTTCTTGATGAGGCAGATCAAATGTTGGACATGGGATTTATAAATGACGTGAAGAAAATTGTCAAATTAACCCCAAAAAATAGACAAACATTATTATTTTCGGCTACAATGCCATTAGCAATTAGAGAACTGGCCGAAATGTTCCTTCAAGATCCAGCAAAAGTTTCTGTTACACCAATTTCCTCTACCGCTGAAAATGTTGAACAACGAATTTATTTTGTTGAGAAAACCGAAAAAAGGAACTTATTGTATCATTTAATTAAAAATGAAAATCTATCGGACGTATTAGTTTTTTCAAGAACAAAACACGGTGCTGATAATGTGGTAAAAAATCTTCGAAAAAAAAATATTGCTGCAGAAGCAATTCATGGTGACAAATCTCAAAATGCTCGTCAAAGAGTATTAGATGCATTCAAAAATAAAGAAGTTGGCGTTCTAGTAGCCACTGATATTGCGGCGAGAGGAATAGATATCGACCAATTACCATTTGTTATTAACTTCGATTTGCCCAATATTCCAGAGACCTATGTACATCGAATAGGTAGAACAGGAAGAGCTGGAAATGGGGGAATTGCAATTTCTTTTTGTGGTAAAGATGAACACCCTTATTGGAAAGATATCATAAAATTGATAAAAGTTGATGTTAAAACAATTTCAGATCATCCCTATCCTTGGCACAGCGGAAGTCCAGAAACTACAGCTTCAAACTCTCAGAAAAATTCCAATAGAAGTAAGGAAGCTAATAAATCTAGGAAATCATTAAATTCAAAAAAAAATAAAAAGCGCTGGTATTAATTAATACTTTTTTTTAAAAAAAAG
>RFPP01000027.1 GCA_009926065.1 Flavobacteriaceae bacterium | reverse complement strand
CCATGGTCCATTTATCAATGTTGATGATTGCCACTGAATAGTTCCAACATTACCTGTTAACGTTAAGGCAGAAGGTGTATTTCCAGAGCAAATCGATTGACTGGAACTTGCTGTTCCTCCAACGGAAGTTGGATTTACAGTAATTGTTATCATATTTGAAATAACAGATGGACAAACTCCATTGGTTACAACTGCTTGATAATATCGAGTAGAAGTTAAAGAACCTAATATCAAATTACTTGTGGTAGCACCAACAATATTACTCCATCCTGAAGTACCAGTTGTTGAAACTTGCCATTGAATTGATCCTGTAAATCCAGTTAATGTTAATGCAGCGGGAGTATTACCAGAACAAATGGTTTGATTTGAACTTGCAGTGCCTGCAACTGAAGATGGATAAATAATAAATGAATCATCAACAGCTTGGGTTGTTCCACATTCGTTAGTTACAGCTAATGAAACCGTGTAGGTTCCTGGTGTGTTATATGAAATGTTAGTTGGACTCAAAGCCGAAGAACTCGAAGGTGTTCCACCGGGAAAGGACCAACTATATGTTGGGTTATTAGTAGTAATATTTGAACAACTATTTGTTACTGCAATTGGACTTATTGAAGCAGTTAAACAAAAATCAGAAATTGGATTTATTGAAGCCGTGGGTGGTTTTTTAACAATAACTGTTTGGACTGATGAAGTTACAGTACCGCAAGTATTCCCTGAAATTGTAACCCTAATTGAGTAAGTACCGGGTGTTACAAAATTAAAAGAAGGGTTTTGTGAAGCAGCTGTTGTATTATTGGTAAAATTCCAAACAGCTGGACTAGTTCCACAGTAACCATTAGCATAAGTAACATTCCATGCATAAGTTAACGTACTGCAATTATTGGTAAGATTAGTTGTATTTGTAGCAGATACAGCTACTGGTGTACAACCCGAAGTTGAATTTAATGTGAATTGTGGTAAAATTGGTGATTCAATACATACCGTTTTAGTGATACTTCTTATATCACATGGGTTTCCAATATATAGAGTAATTGAATAATTTCCTGGGGTATTAAATATAATAGATGGATTCATTACCCCACTAGACCAACTATCTATATCATTACTAACACCTCCATTATTTCCTAAACCTGTTGCTGTCCATCCTGTTGATGGAGAAATCGTCCAATAAAAAGGTGATGAAGAATTACAACCACTTGAGGAAACAATTACACCGGTATTTGAAGTATTTGACAAATTAACTGCAGTATTTACACAACTTATATTATTTGAAATAGTAAAATTTGGAACAGGAGGTTCATTTATAATTATTGGTCCAACTGTTGTAAATGCTGGAGGAAAACATGGATTTGTTGTTGTCATTGAGGCAACAAATGAATTTGGAGAATTACCAGCACCAGTAGGAGTATTTCCACATGATGAGGTTGTATATGTATGAGTTATTGAAGTTGGAACATTAGGATGAATATAAGTTACTGATTGTCCATCTCCAAAATTAATAATATATTGAGTTCCTGGAGTATTATTTGAAGTGTTGTCAATTGGATATGTAATTGTTTTTGGTGCACAACCTGATAAATTTCCAGGATTTCCTAAAGAACCTGAAGGAGTATTACCAACAAACACTTGATATGTTCTACTGCTAGTACAACCTTGTATAGTAGTTAAAGAAATAGTTAAAGTGTAAAATCCTTGAATATAAGAATGATTTATATTAGAAGTGAAGCTTGTAGTAGTGGTATCTGGAGTTCCATCACCCCAATTAATAGTATATGAGGCAACTTGATTTTGATTTAATGTTTGATTTATAACATTGATTAATGCGGAGGCAGCAGTAGTACATCTTGTAAAAAATAGTAAATTTTGAAAAGTTGTTTGTGTAGTAGTTCCAAAAGGGCCCAAAACAGGGTTGATAGTCGAATTTACAGTTACAACTGTTATTGATGATGTTGCAGAACAACCAGATGAATTTGTAACAGTAACAGTGTAATCGCCTGAAGTTGTTGCTGTATAAGTTGAATTTGTTTCGGATGGAATGACTGCACCATCTTTTTTCCAAATATAGGTCAAACCCGCTCCAGAATTTGCAGTAAGTAGTACAGACCCTCCAGAACAAAATGTGACTGGAGTTGAAGTTGAAATAGTGGCATTTGGCAATCCATTAACAGTAATGTTTTTAGTATCAACACAACCATTAATATCGGTATAAGAAATAACTGAATTTCCAACACTAATTCCTGTTATTATACCACTAGAATTGACAGATACATTACCTGTAGAAGAAGTCCAAGGATTTGAAGAAGCGGCCGTTCCTGTTCCTGTTAGTTGAATTGTAGATCCCACACATACATTGGATAATCCAGAAATTGTAGGCGTATTATAAACATTACCAGTAACATTAAAATTTGAATTTTCAGATCCGGATGAAATTGAAACTGTTCCATTATGAGAGCCTGAACTTGTATTTGCTGCAATTCTAATAAAAATAGTATTTGAAATAACATTCCCAGAACCATCAACTTGTAATGTTAATGTATTAGACCAAGTTGTTCCATTCAGTGAAATTTCATATCCTAAAGGTGCAGAAATACTGATATCATTACTCAATCCAGTACCACTTACTGTAAAAGTTTGCTGTTGTGATGCAATTCCAAAACAAGTAGAAAATGAATTAATATTACTTGAATTGACAGTAATTACGGGAACTAGAGTACATTCAGAAAATAAATTATTTGAAAAATTAATTGAAATAATTTCATTTTTATTCCTCGCAGTTATGACATTTACAAATAATAAAAAATAAAAGAACAAAATTTTGAAACTATTTCTCATAAATAATATATTGTTAAAACAAATTGCCGAATTTCAATTTTAAACCATACCAATTTAATTTAACTATAACGTAAATTATTAAAATTTAATATTAAAACAATTGAAATGTTAACAAATATATAAAAAAAACGTGATTTTCTTAAAAAAAATATCAGTCTTAAATTATTGATTTTAAACACTTTGAAATTAAGAGCAAAAAAATAAAATCAATATTTAATATAAATAGTATTTTTTTAACATTAATATCTTGAATATATTTTTAAAGACAAAAAACGATTCTGAAATAATATTACTCATTTTTAATAACTTAAAAAAAATGTAATAGTAAAATAAATACCAAATTTATAATCTGTATTTGTCTTATTTATTTTACTTTTATGTAAATTTAAATCTGCTGCCAATTGCACATGAAATTAAACTATTGGATAAGATATGGTGATGTTATATTATAAATATAAATGACTTATTGTGAGACTTTTTTTCCTTATTATTCAAATATTATTTTGGCTTATTATTTTAAGTTACTTTCACGAATTTTTCAATGAATTTTTCTACTTCATTTTTATTACATTCATAACGTGGTCAATTACTCGATTTTTTAAAAAAAATAAAATCAAAAATCTTTTTAATAATATTTTTGCGTCATTACTTATATTTTTTGTATTTATGGTTATTTATAAAGTTGTTTTTTCAATTAATCCATCAAATAATAAAAAAGAAGGAAGTGTTACAGTTTACAAACCAAAAAAAATAATTGATTTAACTTCAAAAAATAAAATTGATTACAAGATCGAAAAAAAAATATGGTGGTATGATTTTTATGCCAATATATACAATATAAACTACAGTACCCGTTATTTCTCGTTTTTGGAAACCAAACAAAATCACAAAAATGTTGAATATGAATTTAGAAGCACTACCCCCGAATCCATTCAATATTATAATAAATTATATATGAACTTGATTCAATTTGATAATATTAAAATAGATTCAATTATAAATTTAATAGCTAAAGAATCAAAAGATAAAAAATTAAATCAATTGCAAACTGCTGAAATGGTTACTACTTTTATTCAAGAAATTCCTTATGTATTAGTGCATCAAAATAGCTGTAAACAAATCTTCAAATATGAATCTCCTAGTTCTTATATTGTAAAATATCACAATGAAAAAAAACCTTGTTTAGCAAACATTCCTGGCGGCGTTCAATCTCCCTATGAGTTTTTACATAATTTAAAAGGTGATTGTGATACCCGAACTTTATTGGCTTTTGCTATTTTAAATAAACTAAAAATTTCTTCTTCAATTTGGGTCAGTAAAGCCTATGGTCATAGCGTTTTAGGAATTGGATTACCTGTGGGTAACGGCATTTATAAATCGATAGATGGATTAAACCACTACGGAGTAGAACTAACCAATAAGGGATTTAGATTAGGTATGATTTCACCTCATCAACGCGATATTTCAAATTGGGATATCGCCTTATATTCAAATAATTTTTAATATTTTAAGTATGAAAACAATTAGTATTATTCAATTTTTATTGGCCTTTGGAACAGGAATTAGTTCTTTATTTGTATTGTATAGAATTGTTCGGTATTTTATGATGAAAATCTATAGAATAGAAAAAAACAATACCGCTTTTGCTATTTTCCAAGTTGGAATCATTATTTCAGGTTCCTTTATTTTATCTTCGATCATTAGCCCTGCATTAAATGCAACCCGATTTTTAAATCAAGACAATAACTTCACTTTAGAATCAATACTAAATACCTATGGTTATATTACTATGTTTGTATTTATTGGATTTTTTTGTGCAATTTTAGTTATTTCATCTGGGTTATTTATATTATTTAAATTAACAGATATAAATGAAGGTGAAGAAATTAAAAATAACAATATTGATGTCGCAATAATCACTGCAGCAATTATTATAGGACTTTCAATTATTGTTGACGAATACGTAGGAATACTATGCGAAACACTTATTCCTTATCCACAAATACCAACATTTATATAATTAACATCTAATTATTCGACTCAATTAATTATTCTTTGGAAAGTTCGTCAAATCTAGCTTTCATTGTAGGATTATTGTTAGTTAACTTTTTAATTGTTAATTCTTCCGTTTTTTCATTGGCTAGGCGAAGATTGTTTTCTGAAGACAACAACGCCGCTTTGGTCTTCTCTAATTCTTTAATTGTTTTATCAATACCATCAATGGCTTCTTTAAATCTTCGACTGGCCAATTCGTAATTTTTTGAAAATCCATCTTTAAATTTATTCATTTTATCTTCAAAATTGGTAATGTCTATATTTTGACTTCTCATCATTGATAGTTCAGCTTTGTATTGCATTGCATTTAATGCGGCATTTCGTAATAAGGTAATGATTTGAATAAAAAACTGTGGTCGTACCACAAACATTTTTGGAAATCTATGTGACATATCCACTATACCGGTATTATAAAGCTCATTATCTGACTCCAACATCGATACTAATATAGCATATTCACATTTTTTCTCTGTTCTATCTTTATCTAATTCTTTCAAAAAATCCTCATTCTTCTTTTTGGTTGCTGTAGTTTCACTCTCATTTTTCATTTCAAACATAATAGAGATAATTTCATTACCAAATCCATCCTTTTCTCTATATATATAATCTCCTTTACTTCCGGACTTGGCATCATTATCTTTTTCAAAATATGCTCTTTGAAATGCTGTCGAACGAAGTTTATTGAATTCCAATTCACAATGCTGTTCTAGGGTTTCACCTAGCATCTTGGTGGACATTTTTTGCTTTAAATCCCTAACTCTTTCAATTTCATCATCTTTGAATTTAATTATGGCGTCTTTATTCTGCAATTCTGAAGCAAATTGTTGTTTTAATGTGCTTTCTATATTTTTTTTCTCAAGTTCTTTAGTTTTAACTTCATTAGCTAGAGTATCTCGTTCTTTTTCAATTTTTTGTATTGCCTCGTTAATGGATAATTTTTTTTGAATTTCAGCATTTTCTAATTGTGATTTAATTTTGAGTATCTCAGCATCTTTTTGATTTATTTTTTCAAAAAGCTCCTTTTCTTTTTTAATTAAATCTTCTTGTAAAGCATTTTTAACCGTCGCCTCAGCCAATTTAATAGCATCTTCTTTTTCTTTTTCAGCAATTGATAATCTCTTTTGAATTTCTTCTTCAAAAAGATGATTGCGTATTTGTTTGGTAATATCAGCATAACTGCTCTCGTCAATCGTGAAAGGTGTTTTGCAGTTTGGACAGATTATTTCTTTCATATTAAAATGGAATTGGATACAAACTAAGTTAAATTTTGGTGCCCACTAAATTACGAATATACTTTAATATCGAACATAATTTTGTTAACAATTAATGTTTCATTGATTTTAAAAAAATTAAATTTAACTTAATAAAGTTCACTACATTTGATATTCATTATATAAATAGAGTATTTTTTTGTGCATCATCAATTCATATTAATGATATTTACTTAAAGATAAACACCTATAATAATATTTTTTATGCTTAGAAAAATTGTATTTTTTATTTTAATCTTACTAAGTTGTAAAATTAATGCACAATCCTCAATCCCGCTTATTCCTAAACCAAAATTGGTTTTATTAGAAAAAGCACCTGCATTTATAATATCAAAACAAACCATTTTAATTGCACCAAAAGAAAATCCAGAATTTCAATACCTAAATGAATTAATTGAAAAACATCTGGGTTATAAGTTAGCATCAAATAGCATTAACCAAAAATCCAATAATTGCATTGAGTTGTCCTTGAATCCAAAACAAAAAATGGAAATCAATGAATATAAAATCAACATTAATACAAGAAAAATTACTATTGAAGCCAGCAATTCAGCGGGTCTTTTTTATGGAATTCAAACATTGAGTCAATTGATTAATCAATATTCTACAAACAATTCACCAATTCCAGCTTTGAAAATTCAAGACCAACCCAAATTCAAATGGCGTGGGATGCATCTCGATGTTGCAAGACATTTTTTTCCTAAATCTGATATCAAGAAATACATTGATTATCTAGCTTTGTATAAAATGAATGTTTTTCATTGGCATTTAACCGATGATCAAGGGTGGCGAATTGAAATTAAAAAATTTCCAAAACTCACCTCAATTGGTGCCTTCAGAAAAGAATCTATGGTTAGTCATTATAACGAACAACGCTTTGATAGTAAGCCCTATGGTGGATTTTACACCCAGGAAGACATTAAAGAAATTGTAGCTTACGCCAAAGAAAAACACATCACAGTAGTTCCCGAAATTGAAATGCCAGGACATGCAACGGCAGCACTAGCCGCTTATCCAGAGTTTTCTTGTACAGGCGGTCCATTTGAAGTTGGAACTAAATGGGGAGTTCTTGACGATGTTTTTTGTCCAAACGAAAATACATTGAACTTTTTAAAAGCTATTCTAGACGAAATAATACCACTTTTCCCATCTGAATATATTCACATAGGCGGTGACGAATGTCCCAAAATAAGGTGGCACCAATGTGTAAAATGTCAATCTTTAATCAAAGAAAAAGGACTAAAAGACGAACACGAGCTGCAAAGCTATTTTGTCACTCAAATTGAAAAATACATCAATAAAAAAGGTAAGAAAATTATTGGTTGGGATGAAATCCTTGAAGGGGGTCTAGCCCCAAATGCTGCGGTTATGAGTTGGCGTGGTACCGAAGGGGGTATTGCTGCAGCAAAAGCGAAGCACTTCGTGGTTATGAGTCCTGGTTCACATTGCTATTTTGACCACTATCAAGGGGAGCAAAAAACGGAACCATTGGCTATAGGTGGATATACTCCATTAGAAAAAGTTTATGAATTTAACCCAATTCCCACTGAATTATCTACAGAGGAAAGTACCTATATTTTGGGCGCTCAAGGAAATGTTTGGACAGAATACATGGATGATTTTTCGAAAGTGGAATACATGGCAATGCCAAGAATGGCGGCATTGGCAGAAGTGCTATGGGGAAAAGATAACTCATCAAATTATACAGATTTTAAAAACCGATTGCAACTGCATTTTTCATTTTTAGACAAAATGAAAGTGAATTACAGCAAAGCTTTATTTGAAATAAAAGCAAAAATTTCAGCAACCGATGATCATTTACTTAAAGTAGAATTAGTAGCCGCAAATCCTTCCTCTTCCATATTTTACAGCTTAGACAATAACAATCCAACCAATAAATCTATATTGTATCAACAACCCATTATTATTGAAAAAAACACTACTTTAAAAGCCGCAAGTTTTGATTCGAATGTTCAAAAAAGTGCCGTTTTAGAACAAAAATTTGAAATCCATTTGGCAACAGCCGCAACGGTAACTTTAAAAGTCGAACCAAGCAATTCTTATAAAGCAAATGGTGCATTTAGTTTAGTAGACGGAATGTATGGAGATAGAGGAAAATTTGGTAGAGACTGGCTAGGATTTTCAGGTAAGGATGTATTGGCGACAATTGATTTAGGTTCAGTAAAAAAAGTACATTCAATAACCGTTGATGTATTATCAAGTCCCGCAAGTTGGATTTATTATCCTAAACAAATAGCCATTTCTTATTCAGAAAACGGAATCGATTATTCTGCTGATAGTATTATCTCAGTCCAAGAAATCGATAGTTTAAAAGGGGTTGTAAAAGTTGAAATCCCTCCCACTTCTATTCAATACATTAAAGTAAATGCATACAATCAGGGAAAAATAGCTGAAGGAAATCCTGGAGCGGGCGAATCAGCTTGGTTATTTATTGACGAAATAAAAGTAGAATAATGAAAACAAGAAGAGACTTTATTAAAACAGCCGCGGTTGCAGGCGTAGGATTAGCATTTACAGGAGTAAAAGCTAACGACAATTTAAGTTATCCAACCAAAATAAATAAGCCAATTGTAGTTTCTACATGGCGTTTCGGAATAGAGGCCAACGCAGCCGCTTGGGAAGTTTTGAAACAAAACGGACGTGCTTTGGATGCGGTTGAAGCAGGAGTAAAAATTCCTGAAGGTGATCCAACAGAACGAAGCGTGGGCTATGGCGGACGACCAGATCGAGACGGGCGGGTTACTTTAGATGCTTGCATTATGGATGAAAATTCCAATATAGGTTCGGTTGCTTGTTTAGAACACATAAAACACCCCATATCGGTAGCTAGAGCAGTTATGGAAAAAACACCTCACGTAATGCTTGTGGGAGATGGAGCCTTGGATTTTGCTTTGTCTCAAGGGTTCAAAAAAGAAAATTTATTAGTGGCCGATTCAGAAAAAGAATGGAAAGAATGGCTTAAAAAATCGGAATATGTACCTAAAGCAAATATTGAAAATCATGATACCATTGGGATGATTGCTTTGGATACCAATGGGAATTTATCTGGCGCTTGTACCACCAGCGGAATGGCGTTTAAAATGCACGGACGCGTTGGCGATTCTCCAATTATTGGCGCAGGATTGTATGTAGATAACGAAATTGGTGCTGCAACTGCGACTGGCCACGGTGAAGAAGTGATTCGAATTGCGGGTTCACATTTGGTTGTAGAATTAATGCGCCAAGGTAAATCTCCGCAACAAGCTTGCGAAGAAGCGGTTCAAAGAATTATTAAATTAACGAAGTCTCGAAATAAGAATTTGACCGATATACAAGTTGGTTTTATCGCCCTAAATAAATCAGGTGAAGTTGGTTCGTATTGCATTCAAGGCGGGTTCAATTACGCGGTTTATGATGCTAAAGGAAATAGATTAATTGACGCCCCCTTTTATTTGAAATAAAAACTATGAAATTGGAAGTTGCTTGTTTTAACCTTGAATCGGTTGCTGTTGTTGCTCAAAGCAAAGCCGATCGCGTTGAATTTTGCGATAATTTTGAAGTGGGCGGAATAACACCAACTTTTAAAGATACGCAAAAAGCAAGATATTTATTTTCAAAAGAATTACTTGTAATGATTCGGCCTAGAGGTGGTGATTTTAACTACTCTAAAGACGAATTCAATCAAATGAAACAATCCATTTTAGAATTGAAAAATACGGATATCAATGGATTTGTTTTTGGAATACTAGATCAAAATAACCAAATAGATTTTGAAAGAAATTCAGAATTAATTAAACTCGCTGAGCCATTTCCTTGTAGTTTTCATAGAGCAATTGATTATACAAATGACTATTTTGAAGCAATAAATACTTGCATTAAAATTGGATTTAAAACTATTTTGACTTCTGGACATGAATCCAAAATTGATTTGGGATTGCAAACAGTTAAAGAGGCAATTATTCAATATGGAAATCAAATAGAAATTATGCCAGGTGGAAGTTTACGAGCTGCAAATGCAACCTTAATAAAATCGATTACTAAGGCCAACTATTATCATACTTCAGCAATTACAGATGCTTCCCAAATTGCTAATCTAAATGAAATAAATGCTCTTAAAGATTGTCTTACAAATGAATAAAAAACTGTATATAATAGTAATATTTTATTCGGTTTTTGGTTGGACCCAAAATTGGGAGCGTTCCCTTTCAAAAGAAAATTGGAGGGTTCAGAAATTTTCAGATAATGTTTGGAGTAAAGCCCATGTACCAGGAACTATTCACACCGATTTGTATTTGAATCATCAAATTCAAGATCCTTTTTATGGCAATAATGAAAAACAATTGCAATGGATTGAAGAACAGTATTGGATTTATCAAACTAAATTTAGCATTTCTAAAAAAGAGTTAAGTACTCAAAATAAAGAACTTGTTTTTTATGGTCTAGATACGGATGCTAAGGTTTATTTAAACGATTCCTTGGTATTAGAAGCCAATAATATGTTTCGAACTTGGCGGATACCTATAAATAAATTCATTGTTCTTGGTAAAAACATACTTCGAGTTGAATTTGAATCGTCTTCACAAAAAGCAAAAAAAACCGCTGCCCTCTCCCCTTTTGTTTTACCTGGTGATGAAAAAGTGTATGTTCGAAAAGCGCCCTATCAATTTGGTTGGGATTGGGGACCTCGTTTTGTAACAGCTGGGATTTGGAAAAATGTAGCTATTCGGTTTTGGAAATCGGCCCAATTGGAATCGGTTTCTTATTCTCAAGAAAAATTAAACGATACTATTGCACAATTGGAAATTAAAACAACTGTAAATTGTCAAAAACCTGGTATTTATTCGATTGAAATTAATAACAATACGAAAAAAATTACTCTAAAAAAAGGGATTCAACTAGTAGAAATTCCATACCAAATTAATAATCCAAAAAAATGGTGGCCAAACGGGTTAGGGAAACAAAACTTATACAATTTCTCAATTCGAATTAGAAAAAAAGGAGAACTATTAGATAATAAAAAATTACAAATTGGACTTCGAACCATCGAATTAGTTCAAGAAAAAGATTCCATTGGTAAGGGTTTTTATTTTAAAATCAATGGCAGAAAGGTATTCATGAAAGGTGCTAATTATATTCCACCAGAATCATTTATGCCGAAAATGAACTACAAAAAATATCAAAACATAATTGCAACCGCTATAAAATCCAACATGAATATGATTCGAGTTTGGGGCGGTGGGGTTTATGAAAATGATGATTTTTATACATTATGCGATAAAAAAGGAATTTTAGTTTGGCAAGATTTTATGTTTGCTTGTGCATTATTTCCGGGAGATGAAGCCTTTGTTTCCAATGTAAAACAGGAAGTTCGTGACCAAGTAGTTCGTTTGCAAAATCATCCTTGTATCGCCCTTTGGTGTGGAAATAACGAAGTAGATGAAGGTTGGAAAAATTGGGGTTGGCAAAAGCAATATCGTTATTCAAAAAGCGATTCAACTACCATTTGGAACAATTACCAAAGGTTGTTTGAAAAAGAAATTCCGACGGTTTTAGATTCTATTTTATCCAAAGAAAACAATCGCTATTGGCCGTCCTCGCCTTCTATTGGCTGGGGAAAAAAGGAAAGCCTAACTCTAGGTGATTCTCATTATTGGGGCGTTTGGTGGGGAATGGAACCTTTGGAAACCTACACTAAAAAGGTAGGCCGATTTATGAGTGAATACGGATTCCAAGGAATTCCAGACATAAAAACTATCGAAACTTTTGCCAAACCTTCGGAAATGAGCCTCACCTCGGAAGTTGTCAAAGTTCATCAAAAACATCCAACGGGTTTTGAAACTATTCAAAACTACATGGAGCGAGATTATAAAGTTCCAACGGCATTTGAAGATTATATTTATGTGTCGCAATTACTTCAAGCACGGGGTTTAAAAATAGCAATTGAAGCCCATCGATCTGCAATGCCATACTGTATGGGAAGTTTGTATTGGCAACTCAACGATTGTTGGCCTGTAACTTCGTGGAGCAGCACCGATTATTATGGACGCTGGAAAGCCGCGCAATACCAAATAAAAAGATCATTTGAAAGTAAGTTAATTGTAATTAAAGCAATTGAAAATAACGACACTAAAGAACTGAATTCTATAAAAATTCAAATTGTTAATGAGGGTTTAAAAGAAGAAAGAGGTATGCTAAATTGGAAACTAATAAAATTTGACGGAACAGAACTATATATAAATTCAAAGTCCATTGTATTGAAATCCAATTCAGTATCGAATATTCCAGAGCTCTCAAATTCAGAAATTCCAGACCGAAAATTATGGAAAAATTGTTTGCTTCATGCCGAATATATTAATTCCAAAGGAGAGAAAACCGTAGCAAATTTTTATTTTGTTTCACCAAAAGACCTATCTCTTAAAAAAACGAATATCACTTATAAATTCATTGATAACAATCACGTTCAACTTTCTTCTAATACCTTAGCAAAAGACGTTTGTATTCAAGGTGAAGGATTAGAATTTGAAGACAATTATATTGATTTATTGCCCAATGAAAAAAGAGTAATTGCTTTCAAAGGAAAAAAGGGATTATTGAAGTTTAGGTGTTTGAATAATTTGAAATAAATTATATCTCGATATTCAATAATAATCAGTATAACATTGATGATGGAGAAGGATTATAATAATATTTAATTTATAATATATTCTTTCCTCACTCCAAAAAGTAAACTTTTGGAGTAGGAAGAAAAAAAACCCGAAACTCACGTTTCGGGTTTTCTGTTGCGGAGAAAGAGGGACTCCATTTGTTAAAATTGATAAATCCAAAAATACCGCAGTTTATGCTATTTTATTCAACAAATACAATGCTTTATAATAGTTACAAATAGATTTATGTTTGAATACGTTTGATTTTTTTTGGATAATATTTGACATATGTGGACTAAATGTGGACTAGATTTTATAGTTTTGTGCTTTATAAAAGATTATGGCATCAATCAATCTACTCTTGCAAAGCAAAAAAAATCCAGCAGTAATTTACATCAGATTACGCGATGGAAGAACTCTTGATGTTAAAGCTAAAACAAATTATCACATTGATCCTGCCAACTGGGATGAAATTGAGCAAAGGCCTTTAAAGAAACTTTTGAAAATGGTTGACTTCGCAAATCTAGATACCGATTTAGCCACTTTGAAAAATGATTTACTGAAAGAGTACAACAACAGCAAAGGTGTTAAGGTTATTAATACTATGTGGCTAAAAGATTTCATAAACCCACCACAAGTTGAAAAGAAGCACCCAGATAAATTAGTGGATTACATTGATACGTATATTGAATTCAAAAAAAGCGATGTAAAAAAAAGCACTATAACAAAATGTAATGTTATAAAACACCTGTTACAGCGTTACGAAAAACACACCAAATCAATTTTGTTTATTCGTGATATAGATGCAAAATTCAAAATGGATTTTGAAAAATATTGCATTAGTGTTGGTTACGCTCCAAACACCACAGCAAAAAATATACGTTTTATTAAAACATTTTGCAAACACGCAAAAGCAAACGGAGTAGAAACGCATCATCAACTCGACAGCATCAAAGCCAAATACCACAAAGTTGAAAATATCTATTTGACACTAGAAGAAATTGAACGCATCGAAAAAATAGAAAGTAAAGATTTAACGGAAGGTCTAGAAAATGCTCGTGATTGGTTATTAATAAGTTGTTATTGTGGGCAAAGGGTTTCTGATTTGCTTCGTTTTGAAAAATCTATGATTAGATACGAGAAAAATAAAACAGGAGTTCTAAAGCCATTAATTGAATTCACACAGGTTAAAACAGGTAAGATTATGACAATTCCATTACACAAAAAAATAATGGAAATACTCAAAAAATATAATGGTGATTTTCCAAAAAAGATTTCAGACCAAAAATACAACGAGCATATCAAAAAAGTATGCAAAGCAGCTAAAATAGAAGAACTCACCCCCGGTGTAAAATTTGACCACAAAACAAAAAAGAAAGTTGCAAAAGATTATGAAAAATGCGAATTAGTATCTTCGCATATTGGAAGAAGATCCTTTGCTACAAATAATTACGGTATTATACCAACTTCGTTTTTAATGTACATCACTGGTCATACAACAGAGGCAATGTTTTTAACCTATATTGGTAAAAGCAACAAAGACATCGCAATGGAATTAACGAGCTATTTTTAATTTAAATTATCTATTATGGAAGAATATTTAAAATTTCTTGAATTAACAAAGAAAAAAATATTGATAAGTAAAAACATAACAGAAGCGCTTAAAGACTTCAGTAATCTAAATAATAATATTCCAAAACAAAACGGAATAAAAGATTTTTTTAAAAAAAATGAGGATTTATTCAAAAAAATGATTGCAGAATTAAGGGAATTAGGCGAAAAAGAAGAGGTCTTAGAATTATTAATAAAAACAGAAAAAGAAAAAAGATTTGATGCTATTCAAAAAGAATTAAATATTTCAACAAATTTTAATAGAGATAATTTTTTAAAAAAGAAAAGTTTGCAAAATAAACCAATCACAATTATATCATTCAATAATAGAAAATTAAAGCCTATTAGCAAACCTAAAAAAATGTCCGAAAAATGGCACGCAATACTTTATTTGCTAGAATTACAAGCAACGAATGCTTCCCCCCCTGAAAATAGTGAAGGATGTTTAATTAAGGATAAAATTGAAGAAATTGGAAGGCTGAGAATCAAAGGTTCTACAGGCCAAAGTTTTTATAGAAATGTTTTAAAATTTAGGCTCGATATAAAGAATAAAAAACCTTTAAAGAATATGTTGACAGAGGATTGGAAGGAAAAGATAATATCACTTTCCAATAATAACCAAATCATTATTGATTATCTAGAAAAAAATTACTAGATGCATAGGTATGTCAAGGTACATACCTGAAAAATACCCACTAATATACCTCACAAAATTTGCATCATTATTAATCAATAAATGATCTAATTATGTTTGGAAAATCAATTTTATTAGAAACATTATCAGTTGAACAACTTCAACAACTGATTAACACATCCGTTAAAAACGGAATTCAAGAATTTCAAAACGAAATTCAATCAAAAGACAATTCAGAAGAATTGCTCACACGTGAACAAACGTGTGATTTTCTCAAAATCGACAGTAGCACTTTGTGGGCCTGGACTAACAAGCAAAAAGTGAAAGCTTATGGTATTGGTGCTCGTCGTTACTATAAGAGAAGTGAATTATTGGAATGTTTAACCTTATTAAAAAAGTAACGATGGAGAATCTAAAACCAACAGCCAACGTTTCAATAGTAAATCAAGGGAAAAACATTGAAGTGTTAAACAAGAGAGTGTACGTGGGATTGTACAAAGATTTCGTAAAACGAATTCAAAACATTCCTTTAAATGAAATCTTTGAAGAAATCAAAACTGGTATTTACAAAGATGATGTAGAATACCTCAGAGGTGTCAAACAGATGGGAAATGACGTTTTAGCTGACAGTTTAAAACTTAAATTGTTTGGATTTACAACTTCTGGTACTTTTGGGGCACCAAGGTCAAAGGACACTATTGAAACATATTCTCAAGTAATATGCTTAGATTTTGACAATGTACAAGAAACAGAGTTAGAAGAATTGAAGCGATCAGTAAGTAATTGCCCATATACTCTAGCTTCGTTTATTAGTCCAAGCGGGCAAGGACTGAAAGTGTTTACACTAGTTGATTCAAATGCTGATACTCATACCGATACGTACATCCAAGTTGGAAATTATTACAAAGAACTTACAGGGTTTGATTATGATGCAAAATGCAAAGATATTACCCGTTTGTGCTTTGTATCGTATGATCCAGAATTATTTTATAATGAAAATGCAGAGGTTTTTAGTATGGAAGAAAAAACTCAGCCTGCGGTTTCAGGCGTGAGGCGAGAATCCACTAATATCATTGCATCAGAAGAAACATTGTATGAATGTTTTAAATTCACTGAGAAAAAAGAACAGTATTGCAAAGGGAACAGGAATAAATTCGTTTGCCTTTTTGCTAATAATGCAAATCGTTGGGGTATTTCTGAATCTGAAACATTAGCATTCTGCACTACTAATTTTGATTTAGAAGAAAAAGAGATTAAGGCAACGGTTTACAGTGTTTATAAAAACAACATTGCAGATTTTGCAAGCTTTGCAAAGGTTACAAAGTTGCAAAGTTCGGAACCAAATAATCAGAGTGATGAACATGCAGATGACTTAATCAAATCAACGCCATTTATTCCTGAATCAGTTTATGAAAATTTGCCTCCAACACTATTGGAATGTTGCAAAATGTTTTCTGATCGAAGAGAAAGAGATGTTTTCTTAACAGGAGCATTAACAATTCTATCAGGATGTTTACCAAATGTATCAGGTGAGTATAGCGGTAGCTTGGTTTACCCTAATTTGTTTTCATTCATTTTAGCACCAGCTGCATCAGGTAAAGGAGCTTTGAAATTTGCCAAAGTATTAGCAAACAAATACCACGCTAAAACTTTGGATAAAAGTATTCAAGATAAAAAAGATTACGAAGCAAAAAAAGCAGCCAGTAAAAAGGGGGGTAATAAAATTGCTCCAACATTTATTGGTGGTTTACCAAAGGAACCAAAATTTAAAGTGGTTTATATTCCTGCAAACACTAGTAATGCAAAGGTGGTTCAACATTTAGAACACAATAATGGGATAGGTATTATGTGCGAAACTGAAGCAGACACTTTGGGGCAAACATTTAAAAATGAGTGGGGTGCTTATTCAGATATGCTTCGAAAGGCTTTTCATCACGAAACTATTTCAATTAGTAGAAAAACCGATTCAGAGTTTGTTGAAGTAAATGAGCCAAAATTATCAGTTGCATTGTCTGGCACACCTAAACAAGTGTTTGGTATAATTAATTCAGCAGAAGATGGATTGTTCAGCAGATTCGTTTTTTACGTTTTTAAAACCGATTCTATTTGGTTAGATCCATCGCCAAGAGGCAATCCAATCAACTTAACGAGGTTTTTCGATGAGCAATCCCAACGAATTTTAGATATGGTAGAGTTCTTTGAAGATGAAGAAATGGAATTGCATTTAACGGATGAACAATGGGAAGAGTTAAATAATGAATTTAAAGCGTTTTTAGAGCAAATAAATACGTTTGTTAGCCAAGATGCTTTGAGCGTAGTGAAGCGATTAGGATTGATATTATATCGTTTTTGCATGATATTTTCAGCCATTAGAAAGTTTGAAACAAACAGCCATGATAAAAAGATTTATTGCTCTGATGTTGATTTCAAAACAGCATTAGCTCTAATCAAAGTTTATTTAGAACATAGTATAATGATGTTTAACAATTTGCCTAAACAAGGGGAGCGAGGGGTGTTTAAATCGGGTAAGAATAAACAAATGTTCTTCGATGCATTGCCAGAAAGTTTTCAGCGGAAAGAAGCAGTAGAGATTGGAGAAATGTTTGACATGAAACCGCGCTCAGTTGATTCTTTTTTGCAGACTTGTATAGGTAAATATTTAGAACAACCCAAACCAAATCTGGCATCCTATATAAATAAATATAGCAATAGGTTGGTGGTTTTTGTAATTTAATAGAAAAAATTATTTTCTGAAATTTCTAACTTAAATAATTATTTTTTAAGATTTAAGTTGATCTTAGAACGGAATACAACTAAGTGGCGGCTTTTATAATTGTTTATTGTAAAGATATTAAAATTTCTATTGGGCACATTTCCGTCTGAGAAAAAATAAACCAGCCATTGCGCGAAACCGCTGTTATGTAACGTTTGCAAATTTATTTTCCAACATATTCACATAATCTATTTCCGCTTTGTCATTCAAGACTTGCTTAAGTTTAATCCAATTTTCTTTAGCGTAAATTGTTAAGTTCATCCATTCAATATCTTCTAGAATTTCAGTATCACACAAACCTTTTTTTTCAGTTTGGTCAACATATTCTTCCAACTGATTATGAAACTCGAAAAAAATATTTGCTTCTTGATTCGAAATGAAACCTTCGCTAACAAATTTTTCCAAACCGTTTCTTAAATCTAAATCATCAAAATATTTACAAACAGTTTCAGTATAATCACTAACATAACTTTCCACTCCAGCTTCGAGCCAAACTTTTTTTTGAAAATTGTAATGAGACAATTCAAAAAGACTTTCAAACCATCTTAAACGAATATTTTTTCTTAATTCGGAATCCATATTTTCTCTGTTTGCAATTTATTTCTACAAATGTTACATAACGGTTTGCGGCTTGGCGTAGTGGGGGCTTTTCAGCACAAAACTTGATAAGAAGCACACAGTTCAAATTTAGCACAAATTTTCATACGAAGAACGTCCGCCCCCATTACGCCAAACCGCTGTTAGCAGCTGGCGTTCTTGTCCACCGTCTTAGTAAACCATTGTCTGTATGTCGTGCAAGTGTCGTTGTCGGCTTGTGTGTTCTGGTATTTTTTCTTTTTTCAGAAGGGCAGGAAAATTTTTTATTCATTTTTTTTCGGGGGAACAAGCACACTCTTTTTGCAGCTTTGGTTTGCGTGTTGGCTTGTAGCGGCTGCAAAATGTGTGTGCTTGTGTGTGTTGGCTTTTTATTTTGCTAACTGTAATATCCTGTATGCTCCTCTTGCAACAATTACAAAAACAATTGCTCCAATAATCAAGTCGGGATAACCTGAATTAAGCCAATTAACCAAAAGTCCTGCAAGGATTACACCCGAATTAATGATTACGTCATTGGAAGTAAAAATCATACTCGCTTGCATATGGGCTTCTTTGCTTTTACCTTTTTGTAATAAGTAAAGACAAATCACATTTGCTATAAGGGCTAAAACAGAAACTACAATCATTGTTTGAAAATCGGGCATTTTTTCAACTCCGATAAAACGTCTTACAACTTCAACGAAACCGATAACAGCTAAAAGGATTTGAAAATATCCTGCAAACTTGGCAATGTTATTTTTTCTTGCAATCGTTCCTCCAACTGCAAATAATGCCAATGCGTAAACAATACTGTCAGCAAGCATATCCAAACTGTCCGCTACCAATCCCATTGAATTGGAAAAAATACCAAACAGCATTTCCAATCCGAAGAACAGAAAATTGATAATAAGAACCGTCCACAATAATTTTCGTTGCATACTGCTTGTGTCTGCTTCTATTTCTGCTGTGTTTTCTTCCGTTGAGATTAAAGTTGTATCAAGATTTAGAGTTTCCAAAGCCGAAAGTATAGGTTGGCTTTCTGCAATATGATGAACTGTCAATTTTCGGTTTTGAATGTCAAACTCCAATGATTTTATTTCATCAAACTTTTGCAGTTTCATTCGTATCAATTGCTCCTCGCTTGGGCAATCCATTTTTGTAATGTTAAAGATTGTCTTTTGCATAATTCTTACAATTTTAGTTTTATACCCCCATTAATTAAAAATCCGTCAAGCGGTGCGTAAATGTCCCTGAAAACAGGATTGGTAACTGTTCCAGTATAAATGGTGTCAAATCGGGTTTGCCTTGCGTCAAGGAAATTTTCAAAGTTGATGTAAACGGAAAATTTCTCCCATAGCTTTTCAATCATAAATCCGCAAAGCACATATTGTTTTCCTGTTGCTCCGTCACTCAATTTTTGAGGGCTGAAATAATACGCTTCCAAACCTACTTTCCATTTATCCTCTATTTCATACATTAAAACTGAATTTATTCTGTGCTTTGGCGTAAGTGGCGTATTTGTTGAAATTCCGTTTTGATGCAAGCGTGTATCTGTAAACGTATAGCCCAAAAACAATTTAAAATCTTCATAGCCGATTTTGATATTGGTTTCCGTTCCTCTTGTATCAATATGCCCTGCCGAATTGATAAATTGGTATAAGCCGTTTGTTTGATAGTCAAGCAACAAAGGATTATCCAAATAGGTGTAAAAGAAAAGTTGGTTAATGCTAAACGTTACTTTTTCGCCAAATGCGGTGCGGTAATTAAAGTCAACATTTCCTCCGTAGCTGCGTTCTAATTTGTTGATATTTTTATCAATTGGCATTACATTTTGATATTGTATGCGTTCACTTTCTTCGGTAAAAATAGTTGGCGTTTTATAGCCAAATCCACCGCCAAGACGTGAAGAAAATTTATCCGTTATTTTGAATAATGCCGAAACTCTTGGCAGTAATGCAATACCATAATCAATAACATAATCGGCTCTGAAACCTGTTTCAAGATTAAGCCACTTGGTAGCTTTCCACAAATTTTGAGCAAATGCACCAAAAGTAATTTGGTCGTAATTTCTTAATGGAAAAGTATCTATCTGCTTTTCCTGAAAATTGTCTGTCCAAAGATTTACCCCTGCAACCCATTCTGTTTTTTCCCTTACATTGGTATAGCTTGCTTCGCTGAAAGTTGCTGTTTGTGTGCCGTCAAAACTATAATTCGGAATGTTGATTATCCTGTTAAAGTAACTCACGCTGTTTTTAAAATTGAAAAAACTTTTGTCATTAAACTTATGGTCAAAAGACAATTGCGTGGAATAGCGTTGTGTTTTGTTTTCTTCAAAATAACTGTGGGTAGTGTCGCCATTTCCCTGAATATAATGTATGTCGCCACCGATACGGTTTTCAATGGCTGTGTTTAATCCAACATTCAGTTTTGTTTTATCGCTGAAATAAACAAACAACTTGGGATTGAAAACATATCTGTCAAATTTCGGAATAGCCGTCAGGTCAATATTTGCAGGGTCGTAAGCCCAATTACGGTTATGTGAAGCAAAAATGGTTGTCCCGACTTTGTTAAATCGCTGTCCGTAAAAACCATTGAGGTCAAAACCTCTGCTCGAACTTCCGTTTAAATGAAAACGCAACTCTCTTTCATCAGTTGGCGTTTTGGAAATCAGGTTTACCAATCCTGCTATTGCTCCGCCTCCGTAAAGTGTAGATGAAGTACCTTTGATAATTTCTACCTGCTTTAAGTCAAGCGGTGGCGTTTGCAAAAGCCCCAAACCGCTTGCTGCACCTGCAAATAAGGGAAATCCGTCTTTAAGGATTTGGGTGTATCGTCCGTCAAGCCCCTGAATACGAATAGAAGCGTTGGCAGATGTTGCCGAAGTTTGTTGCGTTTGTATGCCTGTGCTTTCGCTCAAAAGCATACGAATATCACCCGCTTTCATATTTCCTTTTTCTTCTAATTCCTCTCCTGCAATAAATTCAATTCTTGTCGGAATGTCTTTGATTGTTCTGGAACTTCGGGTAGATGAAATCACAATTTCGTCCAACTCGTCTACATTTGATTTGAGAAAAATCTCTATCAGGTTTGATGTTGTCAACGGAAATTCAAACGTGTCTTTTCGTGTTTCATAACCGATATAACGAAATTCAATTATCTGCTTTCCGTCTGGAATACTGGTTAAGGTTATCAGTCCGTCAATGTCTGCGGTTGCTCCTGTTGCTGTCCCTGATAAAATAGCTGTCGCACCGATTAACGGCTCTTTCGTTTCGCTGTCTTTTATGACTGCTTTAAATGTATTCTGTCCGAATACGGTATTTATATGAAATGCTGTCATTAGCAGCAAAATGATTTTTAACTTCATTGTCTGAATGATTATTAATGTTTGAAAAATAAGAATTGGCGGTGCGTAGCACCGCAATTTGTTATTGTGCCGAAGGCACGGAAACATTAACTAATCTTAGGCGGTTGCCAAATGAAAGAGCAAAAGTCAGACGTAGTATTGTCCTTGTATATGAAAACTTTTTTATCTGAATAGGTAAGGACAGAGTTTAAAGAGAAGTTTGCTATCGGGAAAGTAAATCCTAAACAGGTATGGCAATTCATAAAAGGCGAACAACAATCGCCACAATCTTTATCTTGGTTGTCTTGGGATTGTTCAGTTGTTTGCTCCTGAAAACATTTGTCCTCCAATAAACTTGGTGCTGCTGTCAGCAACAAAACATAAATGGCTAATATGAAAGATAAATATTTCACGGTGCAAAGTTAGTAAAAATCATTTTTCTATCGTCCAATCATCGTTGTCATTTTCTTCAACATTAATTTTGCTGATTACAGCGTTTGCCCCTGAGTCCGTGTAAGTTCCATATCCATTAACAAATACGCCTTTTGCTCCGTCTTTTCGGTTTCTCATTGCGTATAAAATGGCTTCGTCTTCCAAGTCGTTTTGTCCGGTAAAACGATATATTTTATCAATAACGATGTCGTTCAAATCAACTTTTTCGCCTCCTTTTTTGTATGAGATGTTTTCTTCTAACAGGTTAAAGTCTTCTGTGTAACCTCGTTGTTTTAATATTTCAATTACTTGTGATAATGTTTTCTCTGTTGATAGCATAGTATTCTCTTTATAGATATTTTATAAATGCAAAGTTAAAAAAGCGTTGGGAAAAATGGCTCTTTGGCTTTTGCCGAAGCGTGGGCTTTTGCGTGTCGGGGCAAAAGCCAATGTGCCATTGTGCGGTGGCAAAAAAATGAATAAAAAATGTGCGGTGGGGAAAAAGAAAAAATACAGAAGTGTCGGCAAAGAGTGTCGGCTTACCCGTTGTCCCGTTTCAATATGGTCTGTCTTTGTTTGTCTGTCTGTCAAAATGGTTTACTTTTCTTGTTTGTCCGTCCGTTACTGTCAGGTTGCACGGTCTTTACGCTTGCTGCTAACGGTTTGGGGCTTTGCGAAGTTGGGGCATTCAAGGCACAAATGTTCAATTTAGCACAAATGTTCATTAGAATTACCAATGCTTAAATTTAGCACTTCTGCCCCAATTTTGCAAAACCCTTGTTATCGGCTGTTCTTCTTTCGTCCGTGTCCGTTTTTTTGTTGGTTTAGTAGTTTAAAAATACTCCGAAACCAAGTCCCATATCGCTGTCGTAATGTGTTGTTAATCCTATGTTTTTGTTTACAATGTAACGCAAACCTGCCATATATTCTTTGTCGGTATTTACCATAAATGATGCTCTAACTCTTTTTGAAATTGGAATATCTTCTCTCATTAGTTGTACTCTTAAATTCCCATCGTGGTAAATTTCGGTCTGTAAAACTACAAGCATTGGCAAAGTATAGGCAACTCCTAAACTAAACTGGCGTCTGTTGTCTTTGGTGTTGATTTGTCCAAAAAGGTTTTTTTCTCCGTGTACATTTCCCATTGCATCGGTTTCTAATTTTCTGTAACGCCAATCAAAACCGATAAACGGCATTAGCCATTGCATTTTTCCAATGTATCGTCCAATATGCGTTTCAGTTTCGTAGCCGTGATGGTCGTTGTATCCCAAACGCCATTCTGTCCCAATGCTCCAACGTGTGCCTTGAACCATTGCCATTCCATCGTTTCCATTGGTGGCAAAATCGTTTTCAGCCATAAAATGAAATGCTCTATCATCTGCAAATAATTTTCTTTGTGCCAATTTTGGATTTGGAATTAATGGATTTGGTGCTTGATTTTCATAACTAAAAACTCTACCCATTCCGCTCATCATATGGTACAAAATATGACAATGAAAAAACCAATCGCCTTCAACATTGGCGTTAAATTCCAAAGTGTCGGTTTCCATTGGCATAATGTCCACAATGTTTTTTAGTGGTGCATTTTCGCCTTGTCCGTTTAGCAAACGAAAGTCGTGTCCGTGCAAGTGCATTGGATGTCGCATCATTGAGCCATTGTAAAGCACAATTCTAACATTTTCGCCTTTTTTGATAAGGATTTTATCGGTTTCTGAAACTACTTTATTATCTAAACTCCAAACATAGCGGTTCATATTTCCTGTGAGTTCAAACTTTAATTCTTTTACTGGTGCATTTTGTGGCAAAGAAGTATTATTTGGCGATTTCAGCATTGCATAATTCAGCGTAACAATATCTGCCAAAGCATTGGCATTGTAGCGATTTGGGTCGTTTTCGCTTTGTTTGGGTTTGCTTTCGCCTGTAATTTCTGGATACATTACCACATTCATATCCATTTGGTTTAGGCTCATATTCATTCCCATATCGTCAAGGTCGCCATTCATTTTCATCATATCGTTCATCATTTTCATACCTTCAAAATACTTCAATCTTGGTTGGGGCGATTGTAATTGCTTAATGCCATTACCAATATACATTGATGCTGAATTGGTTCGGTCTTCGGTAGTTGCCAAAAACTCAAAAGCCGTATTTTCGGCTGGAATAGTTACAACAATATCGTAAGTTTCAGAAACGGCAATAATTAACCTATCCACTTCCACAGGTTCTACATCGTTGCCATCATTGGCAACTACGGTAATTTTCCCACCTGCATACGTAAGCCAAAAATAGGAAGATGCACCACCATTTGAAATTCTTAAACGAACTTTATCGCCTGCTTTTAATTCCTTGCCGTCAATGCTTTTTAAGTCAGAACTGGGTTTACCGTTCATCAATATTTTTTCATAATACACATCACTTACATCCATTGCCAACATTCTTTTCCATTCGTTTTTGAGTTTGGTTTTAAAATGTCCTGCTTTGATGGCTTCGCCATAACTCTGAACGGAATTTTTTTTCAACGCAGGGTAATCGTTGGCATTGTGCAACATTCTGTGAATGTTTTCAGGTTTTACGTTTGTCCATTCGCTTAAAACTATTGGTAAGGTCGGTAAATCATCAATTCCATTTCTAAATGTTATATCGTCTGCTTTTTTAAGCATTACAAAGTTGCCATACATTCCAATTTGCTCTTGTAATCCTGAATGTGAATGATACCAATGTGTACCATTTTGTATAATTGGAAATTTATAAATATGGGTAGTGTTTGGCTTAATTGGCATTTGCGTAAGGTTGGGAACACCATCTTCTTTGTTGGGTAAAAATAAACCGTGCCAATGCAAAGAAGTTTCTTCTTTGAGCAAATTATGAACGTGAATTTCCGCTGTGTCGCCTTCGGTAAAAGTCAAAGTTGGCATAGGAATTTGTCCGTTTACCGCAATAGCTCGTTTTTCTTTCCCTGCAAAATTTACCAAAGTATCTTTTACATATAGGTCATAACGTACTACTTTTTGGGCGAATGTATTTGTAGTTGTCAATAGCAATATTGCTATCGGCAACAGTTTTTTATAAATATTTTTTTGATTATCCATTTTAAGAATTTCATCGTTAAAATTATTAATAGGGTAGCCGAAGGCTACCCTATATTTTTACTTAATTGTTTCAACTACTTTACCACAAGTAAGCATTTGAGAGCCGTAATATGGATTTTTAACTGCATTCTCTTTGCTCAGCCAATTGGCACCTTTTCCATCGTTTGCCATTGGGCAAAATTGATAGTAAGTAGGTGTTTCGGTTTTGGAAACTTTGATTAAAGCGTACATATTTTCTGAAAGGGGCATAAAATGGTCTCTTTGGTGTGAGGCATCTTTTGTGTCTGCAATGTGTTCAGCATCAAAAGCCAAATCTTTCATTACTTTCATCCAAACGGTATGTTCTTCGGTGGTTAATTTGTCCATTTTTACGGCATTGATTGCAGTAAGCAACTCCTTTGCTTTGGTAGATGAAGTATTTCCGTCAGTTTTTACCAAGGCATCTTTTACGGCAAAATAATTGTCAAAAACGACTTTGAGTTGTGAAACATCTTGCCTTGTTTCTGTCATAGCCGAATGGTTATGTGTCGAATGGTCTTCTTTCACCTCCGTTTTTGGTGTTTCAACTTTTGCAACTGTTTGTGCTTTTCTTTCGTACTGGCAACAATCAGGCAATTTTGCATACACATCATTTGGGGCAAGAAATTTTTCGCTATCATAACCACTCAATGCTATGCGTTTCAAGATTTCGTCTGGATTGGTTAGCTTTGCATCGTAAGTGATGGTTGCCATTTTGGTGTCCTTATTCCAATCTACTTTGACAACTTTACTCTTATTTCCTGCTTTTTCAATGGTTGTTTCACACATACCACAATTACCGTATATTTTTACGCTTTCGGTTTTAGCGTTTTTGATTTGAGCGTTACACGCTGTGAACGATAGCAATACAGATATTGCCATCAATATTTTTATTGATTTCATTTTTTGAAAATTTAAACTTTGATAAATAATTGATTTTGAAAGCAATGTTTTTGCTTTCGATTAGACAGACCTCTGGTGTCAAGGTAAGAAATTAGCCTATATTAGGCGGTGTCCAAATGGATTTAAAACCATCAGAAAGATAGTTTTCGTTGTAGTAATTTTTTATTTTTTTGCTTTCAGCAAAGTAGGTTTTTACTTTTGTTTCAGTCCAAAATGGTAATGCAAAAGCACAATGATTTGTTGGGCAACTGCAATTTGAATTATTGCATTTTCCGTTACAACTATTTTTGTCTTTGTCGCTTTTAGACTTATGATTTTTGCAACAGTCTTTTTTGCTATTTTTTTCGGTTTCTGATTTTTTGCAACAAGATTTTTCTGTTTTTGTTGATTTTGTTCCACAAGCATAAGTCAGCGTTGGCGTCGCAAAGAAACCAAGTGTCAAGATGATGAGTAATATGTGAAACTTTTTTGTCATTCTCTTTTAAAAACGGTCAAAGTTACAAATTATTTTCTATTTGTTGTACTTCTGTTGAAGTTTGTACGGTCGCTGTTAGAATAGCCGATAACTTCTTTATACTCGCTTGTTCTGGAC
>RFPP01000026.1 GCA_009926065.1 Flavobacteriaceae bacterium | reverse complement strand
AAACCAGCTCCATCTTGTCCTCGATTATGCTGTTTTTCCATTAGAAGATACATTTTTTGGATTCCATAAAATGTAGTTCCATATTTTTCCTTGTAAAATTCAAGGGGTTTTAAAAGTCTTAAAAAAGCTATTCCACATTCGTGTTGTAATGCGTCACTCATTTTTGTTGTTGTATTGTAGTTATGTAAAGATAATAAAAAACCTCAAAAATTTGAGGAATGAATTTATTGTGTTTCTATATCAAATTGAGTTAATGATTTAAATTGTTGTAATCTTGCATTTACTTCATCGATTTTTAGGCCTATCATTCTTTCCGTGCCAAATTTTTCAACACAAAATGAGGCTAAATTGGAACCATAAATAATAGCACTTTTCAAATTTTCAAAAGTCACATTTTCACTTTGAGTAATAAATCCTGCAAATCCTCCCGCAAATGTATCACCTGCTCCTGTTGGATCAAAAACTTCTTCTAATGGTAATGCTGGTGCAAAGAAAACATCTTTATTGTGAAATAATAATGCTCCATGTTCTCCTTTTTTAATTACAACATATTTAGGGCCCATAGTATGAATTTTTGCTGCAGCTTTTACTAGGGAATATTCTCCGGATAATTGACGAGCTTCTTCATCATTAATTGTAATAACATCCACTCTTTTAATTACACTTAATAATTCTTGTAAAGCACAATCCATCCAGAAATTCATTGTGTCTAAAACCACTAATTTTGGCTTTTTAATCATTTGGTCTAAAACACTGCTTTGTACTAAAGGGTGCAAATTTCCTAATAGTACTACGTCTGAATTTTTAAAATTCTGAGGAACCTTAGGTTGAAAATCTGCTAAAACATTTAGTTCTGTGGCTAATGTATCTCTAGAATTTAAATCATTGTGATAACGACCGCTCCAAAAAAATGTTTTTCCCCCACTAACAACTTCAAGGCCAGAAATGTCAATATTTCTTTCTGATAATAAATCTAAATATTCTTGAGGAAAATCGTCTCCTACAACTGAAACAATAGCAGATTGAATTTTAAAATAAGAGGCTGAAAGTCCAATAAATGTGGCCGCACCACCTAATATTTTATCTGTTTTGCCAAACGGGGTTTCAATTGCGTCGAAAGCCACAGTTCCAACAATTAATAATTTATTCATATTTTGTTATTAGGAGATTTAAAATAATCTTTTATCAAGGTGCAAAGATAAGTTTTTTGTAGCAGAGTTACAATGTGGTTTTATCACAATATTTAGAAAAGTTTATCATCTTCTTTTTCGTAAAACACATCTACAGAAAGTGAATTTTGATTGGAAGCCATAACGGCTAATTCGTCGCAACGTTCGTTTTGTGGGTGGTTGTTGTGTCCTTTTATCCATTTGAAATTGACTTGATGTTTTCGAAATACAATTAGAAATCGTTTCCACAAATCAGGATTTTTTTTACCTACAAAACCTTTTTTTTCCCAACCTAAAACCCATTTTTTTTCAACTGAATCAACTACATATTTAGAATCAGAAATTACTAAAACTTTTGTGTTTTCTGTTTTTAATTTTTCTAATCCAACGATAACCGCCAATAATTCCATTCTATTATTAGTAGTTCGTCTAAAACCTTCAAAAAATTCCTTCTTATAGGATTTTCCAACCCATTCCATGACAATTCCATAACCTCCTGGGCCTGGATTACCTTTTGCGGCACCATCGGTATAAATATGTACTTGGTGTTCCATTTAGGATTTTATTATTGATTTATGATTTTTTCGATAATTAATGGAAAATGTGTTTGTTCAAGTTCGTAAATTTTTTCGGCTACTTCATCAGGTGATTCTGTTCCTGTTAAATTTACAATTTTTTGAAAAATGATATTCCCTTCATCGTAATTTTCATTAACATAATGGATTGTGATTCCAGTTTGAGTTTCTTTATTTTCTACTACTGCTCGATGTACATGCATTCCATACATTCCTTTACCACCATATTTTGGTAAAAGTGATGGATGAATATTGATAATCTTATTTTGGTATTCTTGTATACAATTGTTAGGAAATTTTAATAAAAACCCTGCTAATACAATTAAATCAGGTTGAATTTCTTTTAAATTATTCAATATAGCACCCGATTGTATGTCCTCTTTAGAAATAATTGTAGTTGGAACTGATAAATATTTTGCTCTCTCTAGAACCTTAGCGTTGGCATTATTTGAGAAAATATAAAATTGATAAACAAAAGAAGACTTTTTAAAATGAAGTACAATGTTTTGGGCATTTTTTCCCGAACCTGAAGCAAAAATTACTATTTTTTTCATATCGTACTTTTAATTTGAGACAAAAAAAAGAATAAAAAATGATAAATAATAGAAAATTAGCTTCTTTATTAAATTATTTTTTTAATTTCGCCCCTTATTTATTAACTAATGCGTAGAATTAAAATAAAGTTTTTTATTTTTGCGTTCAATTAAATTTTAAAATCAAAGATTATGTCAGACATTGCATCAAGAGTAAAAGCGATTATCGTAGACAAATTAGGCGTTGACGAAAACGAAGTTGTAACCGAAGCAAGCTTCACTAATGATTTAGGAGCAGATTCTTTAGATACAGTTGAGCTAATTATGGAATTTGAAAAAGAATTTGATATTCAGATCCCAGATGATCAAGCAGAAAACATTTCTACTGTAGGTCAAGCTATTTCTTATATTGAAGAAGCTAAAAAATAAAAAAAATACACCCGTTATCTTATAAATTTCGGGTGTTTTTGTTTTTTAATTGAAAATTTAGATTGTTTGTTCAATCATTTATAATATTATTGTAATGCCTATGTCTTTTTTATGATTTACACATAGAAGAAAGCATAGGTATTGTTTTTTAAATTCATAACTATAATTATACTATGGAATTAAGGCGAGTTGTAGTAACAGGATTAGGAGCTCTTACTCCTATTGGGAATTCAGTTGAAGAATATTGGAACGGTTTAATTAACGGAGTTAGCGGAGCTGCACCTATAACCTATTTTGATACTTCAAAATTCAAAACTCAATTTGCTTGTGAGTTAAAGAACTTTAATGCAGAGGATTTTATCGACAGAAAAGAAGCTCGTAAAATGGACCGATATACTCAATATGCATTGGTTGCTGCTGACGAAGCTGTTAAAGATGCCAGCTTTGATTTAGATTCTATTAATAAAGATAGAGTTGGTGTTATATGGGGATCTGGAATAGGAGGTTTAGAAACTTTTCAAATCGAAATGTTAGAATTTGCCAAAGGCGATGGAACTCCTAGATTTAATCCGTTTTTTATCCCAAAAATGATATCTGATATTGCTTGTGGACATATTTCTATAAAATATGGTTTCAGAGGCCCAAATTTTGCAACTGTTTCTGCTTGTGCTTCATCTACAAATGCAATTATAGATGCTTTCAATTATATTCGTTTAGGTTATGCTGATGCTATGATTACCGGTGGTTCAGAAGCTGCAGTTAGTATTGCCGGAATAGGTGGTTTTAACGCAATGCACGCTTTGTCAACTAGAAATGATGACCCAAAAACTGCATCTCGTCCTATGGATAAAGATCGTGACGGATTTGTATTAGGTGAAGGAGCAGGTGCTTTAGTTTTAGAAGAATACGAACATGCAATTGCGCGAGGAGCAACTATATATTGTGAAATTGGTGGTGGCGGAATGTCAGCTGATGCACATCACATAACAGCACCTCATCCTGAAGGGTTGGGAGCTAAAAATGTAATGATAAACTGCTTAAAAGATGCGGGGTTAAAACCCACAGATGTTGACGGTGTAAACATGCACGGAACTTCAACTCCGCTTGGAGATATTGCTGAAAGTAAAGCTATTCTTCATGTTTTTGGTGATCATGCTTATACTATGAATTTAAATTCCACAAAATCCATGACTGGACATTTATTAGGGGCAGCTGGAGCAGTTGAAACTATTTCTTCTATTCTTTCCATTAAATATGGAATTGTACCTCCTACAATAAATCACTTTACCGATGATGAAGGAGTAGATTCTAAATTAAATTTTACCTTTAATAAAGCTCAAAAAAGAGATGTAAAAGTTTTAATGAGTAATACATTTGGTTTTGGTGGTCACAATGCCTGTGTCTTAGTAAAAAAATTGGATAATTAATCACTTTCGATGATAATTTTCAAAAAAATATTCCAAAAATCCCGATCTAAAGAAGACGGGATTTTTTTTGAAAATATTCAAAAAATAATTGGTTTCCCCCCAATTGAATTAGATTTTTATAAAAAAGCATTTATTCATCGTTCCTCAAGTAAAACAGATATTCACGGTAATCCGATGAATTATGAACGGTTAGAATTTCTTGGAGACTCAATGTTAAGTTCAATCATTGCTGCATTTTTATATAATATTTCTCCTTCTGGCGATGAAGGTTATTTAACAAAAATGCGATCTAAAATAGTAAGTAGAGAACATTTAAATGAACTTGGAAGGGATTTGAATTTATTGCAATTTCTTGATAGCAAAGTACCTGCTCAACATTTTGGTGAAAACATTTATGGCAACCTTTTTGAAGCTTTAGTTGGCGCAATTTATCTGGATCAAGGGTATCTCTATTGTGAAAAATTTATTGAAAACCGTGTTATAATTCCGTATGTAGATATTTCGAAACTGGAAGGAAAAATAATAAGTTATAAGAGCTTACTTATTGAATGGTGTCAAAAAGAAAAAAGAACATTCCATTTTGAAACTATTAATGAAATTAATTTACAAGGAGAACGATTTTTTGCTGTTAAATTTAGTATCGACAATAAAGTCATTGCTAAAGCCAGAGCTACTTCAAAAAAGAAAGCAGAGGAAAAAGCATGTCAAAGGGCTTATTTTGCATATCAAAATAAAATTGATAAAAAATAATAGTTTTTTATTAAATCTACAACGATTTCGTTAGTAAAATAAAGGAAACATATCAATTTAGTAACTTTTTAATTGCTTATATATAGTATATTTACAGCATAATTAAATAATATGACAATTCATAAATTACATATCGATGAATTTGATGAGGTTAATTATGATCTAGTTGCAATTCATACCTCATTAGAGGATTACAGAGTAGCGTATTTTTTGAATCAAAAGTTGCCCATATTATTAAGCAAAAGCAAAAATGAAATTCAGATAAATATTAAAGAGGGAGTTACATTTTTTTCGAGATTTATTTATGAAAACACCAACACTGATTGTTGTTGGAGTTTAGTTCAAAATAAAAATGAAGTAACTACTTTAACAACCAATAATAATCAGAATTTATTTGCCGAATCTAGTTTTGAAGTAGCAACAAAAGCGTTTCTTCTACCAGAATTAAAAAAGGTAGATTACTTTTTAAAAATTGAAAATAGAGATCTCGATATAGACAAAATAATTAAATCAATAACTATGATTTCTCAAATATCAACCGTTTACTATGTTGATTCAAATAGCATTAAGTCAAAAAATAATTTAATTTTTTAATATAAAAATGACAACAAATAAAAAAACTAAAATTGTAGCAACTTTAGGACCTGCTTGTAGTACAAAAGAAGTCTTAATGACAATGATTGAGGCTGGAGTAAATGTTTTTAGAGTTAATTTTTCACACGCCGATTATACTGATGTTAAAGCAAAAATAGATTTAATTAGAAGTATAAATGAAGATTATGGATATACCGCAGCAATTTTAGCCGATTTACAAGGACCTAAACTTCGTGTGGGTGTAATGAATGAAGAAGTAATTGTTAATCCTGGTGATATTATTACATTTCAAACTGCTGAAGATGTTCCTGGAACTAAGGAACGAGTTTATATGAACTATAAAGAGTTTCCCAAGGATGTAAATCCCGGAGAAAATATTCTTCTTGATGATGGCAAATTGATGTTTGAAGTGGTTTCTACTAATAAAACTGACGAAGTTATTGCCAAAGTAATTCAAGGAGGTCCTTTAAAATCTAAAAAAGGGGTAAATCTTCCAAATACAAAAGTTTCACTACCAGCCTTAACTGAAAAAGATGTTCGCGATGCCTTATTTGCAATTGAACAAAAAGTAGATTGGATTGCACTTTCATTTGTAAGAACTCCAGAAGATTTAGTGGGATTACAAGAATTAATTGCAAAGCATTCAGAACATAAAATCCCAATTATTGCTAAAATTGAAAAACCTGAAGGCGTTGCTAATATCGATTCAATAATTGCACACTGTGATGGGTTAATGGTAGCTCGTGGTGATCTTGGGGTTGAAGTTCCGGCACACGAAGTGCCATTGATTCAAAAAAAATTAGTTAATAAAGCCAAAACTGCTAGAATTCCTGTAATTATCGCTACGCAAATGATGGAAACTATGATCACTAGCTTAACACCAACAAGAGCGGAAGTGAATGACGTTGCCAACTCAGTGATGGACGGTGCCGATGCAGTGATGCTTTCTGGAGAAACTTCTGTAGGAAATTATCCTGTGGAAGTAATTCAACAAATGACACAAATTATTGAAGCTGTGGAAGATTCACCGCTAATTCAAGTTCCTCAAAATACACCACAAATTAAAACCAACAGATACATTACCAAAACGATTTGTCAGCATGCGGCAAATATGGCCAATGCCATTAAAGCCAAAGCAATTTGTACTTTAACAAATAGTGGTTATACGGCATTTCAAATTTCGGCGTGGAGACCACAAGCGGATATTTTAGTATTTACTTCAAATAAAGTGATTCTAACGCAGTTGAATTTAATTTGGGGAGTAAAAACTTTTTACTACGATAAATTTGTAAGTACCGATGATACCATTGACGATATCAATAAAATCGCTACCGAAAAAGGATTGGTTACAAAAGGCGATATGCTAATTAATTTAGCTGCTATGCCAATTGCAAATAAAGGAATGGTAAACACGTTGAGAATTACAGAAATTGAGTAAATCTTAATTTATTATTCTAAAATAATAAACCCCGACTCCATTAATAAAATAATTGGTGCTTGATTTTGTTAAAAGGCGTCAATTTTTATTTTACCTTGGTGTTTATTTTCTATAATTAGTATTTTAAAGGGTCTACTTGAATAACTAGTGGTACCTCCTGCTTCCTTTGAAGTTGTAAAAACAGTTATCGATATTGTATTTCGCAATTTAACTACACTTCTCACATCTATTTCATTTGCTAAATTATTGATCTTTCCAATTAATGCAACAACATAGTATTTAGAAAAATCAATTTTGGTTGGCATACCCTCTTTACCCATTGTGGTTGCAGAGCCAAAAACAGAATAGAATTGGGTTTCTGAAATAATTTTTAAACTATGTAATTCTTTGTTGGGATAATTATTTTTAATAAAATAATTCTTAGCCTCTGAAAATTTTAAAAATTGTACATTTGAAGAAAACACTACTACATTTTTTTTTAATAATTGTATGTTTTCAGAATTTTCAAAAAATACATACTGTTCATTTTTATCAGCAAATCTAACCCCAGAGCCAGATTTTGTTTGATATAAAATTTCTGTTTTTCCATTAAAAGTGATTACTACAGAGTTGGTACCATTTATTTTACTGTAAACTAATTTTAATTGATTACCCTCAAAATCATTAATAACAGTATCTTTAATAATAATGTTTTTTTGGTTATTATTAATTGTATCTTGCTTTGTAATAAGCAGGTTTTTTTGTGGAATTTGATTTTTCACTTTGCAAGTTTTTTGGCAACCTACTTGCAATAACATTAAAAAGTAAATTAAAGTTAATTTTCTCATTTTTTTGGCTTTTATATTAAAAAAAGAAGTTAAGAAAACTGTAGAAATTAGAAAATAAAAGAGTAGAAATAAAATTTTCTAATTTTATTATTAACTGTGAAGTTTATTTTAACTTAAATGTTCTCAAATATAGTGTTTATTTAAATCCGAATTTTTTAAAAAACATTTATTTATGTAACCACTAAAACTCCTCTAAATAAGTACTATCAACTTGGATCGTGTCTTTGACTTCAAACTTTAAAAAGGAACGTGCGTTTCCAGTTATTGCCATCGGAATATGTTGGCCAATAGTGTCATCGGGCATAATTAATCCGCGGCGAAGCATCAAATTACTAATGTAGGTTTGCTTTTTGTTTTCTATGTCTTTCAGGAATCCATCAGGGTTAAATTCATACATGAATTTTTTTGGTTTTGGAACTATCGAAGCCAGAAACAAGCATTCTTTTAAGGTTAAATCAGCTGGTTTTTTACTGAAATAAAAATTGGCCGCTTCCCCTATTCCATATACATTTGGACCCCATTCTATCACGTTAAAATAGACTTCAAGCATTCGCTGTTTGCTGGAAATGTGGTTGTTTTCTAATATGTAAACCAATAAAATTTCTTCCAATTTTCGGGACAATGTTTTTTCACGAGTTAGAAATACATTTTTTACCAATTGCATGCTAATCGTACTTGCGCCTCGGGAAAATTTCTTGGTTTTTAGATTCTTGATAATAGACTGCTTGAAGGCATCGTTAATAAAACCTCTATGGGAGAAAAACGAGGGGTCTTCACAGGTTAATACCGCCTTTTGTAAATACGGTGAAATTTGATCTATCGGGGTATAATTTGGATTGGAAGGGCCCACAAGAATTGGTCGCTGTGGCACTCCGTTTTCGATAGCGCGATAGGTAAATTCTGAATTTAATTTGGATAAATTAGCTTCTCCATATTTTAATATTCTTAAATTATCTTTGGTCAATTTGCTTTCGAAAACTAATTGGTTTGGTTTGTGTTTTACAAATTTATAATCCAATTTATATTCGAAATTCCCTTGGGTTTCCATTCCCTCAAAATGTGAAAATAAGCCTTTAGGCAATGACGTAATAAACTGCTGTGCTTTCATTTTTGGAATGGCTACTCTGAGTTTATAAACGGTGTCTTCCTCTGTGCTGTATTCTGCAAAAGGATGCATTTTTACCTCGTTCATTTGAATGGTAGAACTACTATCAATGGCCATAAAATGTTTGCCAAAAAGAAAACGATAATCGAAAAGTGCTTTTTTAACTACCACTTCTTTAGAGGCAATTTTAGGATGACTTAGGGTTAAATTGGCAATTGATGAAAACCCATCAATGTGTAATTCACCACTTTCCATTTCTATTTTTGCAATATTCAAATGGATACTGTCAAAGCTGGAAAGCAAACCGAAACGCTCGTTTAAATAGGGAACAATAATTTTAGAATTATCGCTATTGAAAAATTTCACATCGGCAGTTTTATCTCTAGGATTTGCAGTTCCTTTGATGTTCCATTTTTGATTAATGGAGTTGGTTTTCACGTCAATTGTTGTGTTAAGAACCTCATCTTGCAATTGCAAATGATTCATCGTTAAAGCTACTTTTCTACCCATATCGTCCATTCGGAAGGACAGGTTTTTTAGCTGTATTTCGGTTGGAATTAAATTCAATACTCTGGAAAGTAATCTATAAGCAGATTTTGCGTAATTACTATTTTCTGAAGGAGAATTTTCTTCTTTATTGCGTTTAAGAAAAGCATCAAAATTACGCCCATTTTTGTTTTTTACCAATTGGATAAAACCATTTTTCATTTCTAATTTTTCCAATTGGATGGTTCCAAATAATAACTTGAACAAGTTAATTTTGGTTTTTACTTTTTCAACAGAAAAAAGGGTATCAGCATTATTCGGGATTACATTTATTTTTTGAAATTGAATCGCAGAAATTCCATCAAAATTTGCTTTTTCGATGGTTAATTTGGTATTATAATCGTTCGCCATTTTATTTTCAATTTTGGCGATTGCTGTTTGCAATAATGAATCTCTAAATACGAATAGCAAAACAAAACAAAGTGTGATTATTACGGAAAATATTTTTAAAAAAAGTACGGCTTTTTGTTTTCTATTTCTCATGATTATCCGAATAATTCACTTACAATATCTTCAATTTTGGCTACTAATCTAATTTTTATAAAAGTGTTTTTAAGTGCAATTTTATTGTATTTGGATACAAATATCGTTGAAAAACCTAACTTTTCGGCCTCTTGAATTCGTTGTTCGATTCGGTTTACAGGGCGAATTTCTCCTGAAAGTCCAACTTCACCAGCAAAACAAAAATCTTTTTCGATAGCAATATCTTCATTAGAAGATAAAATGGCGGCAACCACAGCAAGGTCAATTGCAGGATCATCAACCGAAAGTCCGCCGGTAACATTTAGAAAAACATCTTTCGAACCCAAATGAAAACCTGCTCTTTTTTCTAGAACAGCCAAGATCATGTTCAGTCTTTTGGCATTGTAACCCGTAGTACTTCGTTGCGGAGTTCCATAAACGGCACTGCTCACTAACGCTTGAATTTCAATCATCAAAGGGCGCATTCCCTCCAAAGTAGTTGCAATTGCAGTTCCCGATAAAGTCGCATCATTATGAGAAATCAATATTTCTGATGGATTGGCCACTTCGCGCAAACCCGTTCCTTGCATTTCATAAATTCCAATTTCAGAGGTGGAACCAAACCTGTTTTTTAAAGAACGTAATATTCGATAAACATGATTTCTATCTCCTTCAAATTGTAGAACGGTATCTACCATATGCTCTAAAATTTTTGGCCCTGCAATATTCCCATCTTTAGTAATATGACCAATTAAAATTACAGGAACATTTGTTTCTTTGGCAAATTTTATCAATTCGGCGGTAGTTTCACGAATTTGAGAAATACTCCCAGCTGCTGATTCAATATAATCGGTATGCAGCGTTTGAATGGAATCGATGATTACGATTTCAGGTTGGATTTCCTCAATTTGACGAAAAATATTTTGTGTTTTAGTTTCGGTAAGAATGTAACAATTGTCTCCGTTTGGCGTAATTCTCTCCGCACGCATTTTGATTTGTTTCTGGCTTTCTTCACCTGAAACATAAAGTGTTTTATAAGGTAATTTCAATGAAATTTGTAATAACAAAGTACTTTTCCCAATTCCTGGTTCACCTCCCAAAAGAATTAAAGATCCAGGTACAATTCCACCTCCTAAAACACGATTTAATTCGTTATCGCAAGTGTCCATTCTGATTTCAAGAGTAGAATCTATTTCTTTAATTTTAAGCGGTTTTGCAGCTTTTTTAACTTCAGAAGATGAAGGTTTCCAAGCTACTTTTTCTTCTTTTTGAATTATTTCTTCTACAATAGTATTCCATTCTTTGCAGGCATTGCATTGCCCCTGCCATTTAGAATATTGAGAGCCACAACTTTGACAAAAAAACGAGGTTTTAACTTTGGTCATATTTATGGTTTTTGTTCCGGAGTTGGAGTTACTGGAGCAGTTTCTGTTGAAGCTGGAGATTTTGCATTTTTCATTTTCTCCATTTTATCATAGATCATGTCTTGAGTAAGATTCCCAATTTCTTCTCTTTCATAAGCTGCTTGATAATATTTTCTAGCCTTTTGAAAATCTCCGGTATATTCATACATTAAAGCCAATTCATAATTGGCAAGCATGCTTTTTGGATATTGTTTTTCGGCTAAATTTGAGAGCTCTCCAAATTCATTAAATGCTTTATTCTTTATGATAGCTGCTTCAATTGCTTTGAAATCATTAAAACGAATACGAGTTTTTAATGCTAATAATTTCTCAATCGTTTCGTATTTTTTTTTAAGATAATCAACATATCCTGAGGGCAATACAGCGATTTTTTCATTGTATTCATTGACTGAAATTGGCTGATAAATCCCAAAAATATGATACAATGCATTTGGAATTGCATGTAACACGAGTGAATAATGAGATGCGTTCGAAAAGTTGTCAAAATGATAATATAGATTTGATTTTTTTAATTCAGCAACAGCAGCATCTAATTTGATTGTTTTTTCTTTAATTGAATTTATATCTCCTTGAGCTGTTGCATGATAATAAAATATTTGTTGGTTTAACGCTGAAAATCTATCGGGAATTGTTTCTTCCATTCCATCAGGAAATTTTGGACTTAAGGAAATATAGGCGTTAAAAATAGGTTGATCTTTATATAAATAGAAATTTAGATATCCAGCGGTAACATCATGCCCAGCAATAATTTTAAAGGGAGCAATCCTGTAGCTTTTTTCTAAAAATGGCATTAATTCCTGACCGATAAATTCATAAAATAGTTCGCCTTTTGCATCTGGAAATCCTGTTTCTGGGTCAACACCGCAATCGGTGAAACGTTCGTCTTTTTGATTTTGAGAAATTCCTACAATGATTACTTCTGGGATATCATCCCAATATCCTCCATAACTTAATGCCCCGTGAAATGGATCAAATAAATAATCGCCATCTAATAATAGTAAAATTGGGTATTTTTTTGTTTTATTAGTGGCATACGATTCTGGTAATGAAATTCTGAACTCTCTATCTTCCTTTAATTTTTGAGAAAAAATTGTGTCTTTTGAAATTTGTGAAAATGCAATAACTGGAATAATAAAAATTAAAAAAAGCAATAATTTTCTCATCGTTTATTGAGTTTGTTGTTAATTTGAGGCCTATAAAAGGTAGAGCAATATAATAATTTATTTGCTTTTATTCAATACTGGTAAAAGTAAAAATGAAAGTGCCCCTAAAATTACCAATAAAAACATTTGAGAAGTCCAAATTATCCATCCAAAAGCGCTACCCGCTGTTTCGGAAATTTGATAAAAAAGTAGAATTTTAGCCATTAAAAAAGGATAAGATCCAAAGCCACTATTAGTAAATGCGATGGCAACACTTCCCACTATAAAGGAAGTAATTACAGCACTTAAAGGCAATGAGCTAGTTTCAGAAATAACCGATAACCCTATGTAAAACATATAAATATAGGTGAACCAAATAAAAATAGTGTGTCCTAAATACGACCATTTTTTTTGCATGTGAAATATGCTTAAAATTCCTTCTTTTAGCCCTGAAATTTTAATTTTTAATTTTTTAATAAATTTTACTTTAGAATATAGGTAAAGAAGAATAAAAGTAACAAAAAGTACCAACCCAATTACCATAAATAAAATTAGATTTTTTAAAGGAACTTTATCTAAAACAAAAGTTTTTAAAACATCATATTGAACAAAAAAGGCAACAATAATTAGTCCGAATAAAATTACCATATCAACAATTCTTTCGGCTATAATTGAACCAAAAGCCTTGTCAAATGGAACATCATTATATTTTTTTAAAACTAAAGCTCTTGATATTTCCCCTGATCTTGGAACGGTCATATTCATTAAATAACCAATAGAAACTGCCATAAAATTATTGGCAAATGAGGTTTTATAACCCATTTGATCTAATACATATTTCCACCTGTAAGCTCGTGAAGCACTACCTAAAAAAGCTATAAATATGGAAAAATTTAGATAATAATAATTGGCATTTTTAAAATGCTTTTTTATTTCCTCGATTTCCTTTTCAGAAAATTGATTATAAGAATAAAATATTAGAAAAACGCCCAAAAAAAGAGGGAGTAAAATAGACAGCCATTTGCCAATTTTTGCTTTCAAAATTTAGGTTAAAGAGTTGTCATTTTCATTTGGAAAAACTAAAGTTGGCTTAAAGGTCTTGGCTTCTTCAAAATCCATAATTCCGTATGAAATAATAATTATAATATCTCCTTTTTGAACTTTTCTAGCGGCGGGTCCGTTCAGGGTGATTTCACCTGAATTTCTGTTTCCTTTAATAACATAGGTTTCTAAACGTTCCCCATTATTAATATTTACAATTGAAACCTTTTCGCCTTCTATTAGGTTAGAGGCTTCCATTAAAGCTTCATCAATAGTAATACTTCCGATATAATTTAAATCGGCTCCCGTTACTTTTACTCGATGTATTTTAGATTTTACAACTTGAATTTGCATGGGGCAAAGATAATTAATTTAATGAAATGGTGTCAATCAATCGTATATTGTTAACAAAAACGGCGATAAAAGCACGGTACTTTTTATCTGGCATTATTGAAATACAGGTTTGCAATGTTTTTTCATCAGCAATTTCGAAATAATCCAATATAAAATTAGGTTGATTATCAAAAACTTGATTCACCCAAAGTTGGATCTCAGACAATGATTCAGATGAAAATTTATGTTTGACTTCCAATAAAGTTTTGTAAATAATTGCAGCAGCATTTCTATCATTTGGCGAAAGCCTTTCATTTCTGGAACTCATTGCAAGTCCGTTTTCTTCTCTAAAAATAGGACATTCGACTATATTTATGGAGAAATTTTCTTTCTCTACTAATTTTTTTATGATTTGTACCTGTTGGTAATCTTTTTCTCCAAAATACGCATTAGTAGGATTTACAATTTCAAATAATCTTTTAACTATAGTTCCAACGCCTTCAAAATGTCCTGGTCGAAATTTACCTTCCATTTGATTTTCTAAACCATCAAAATAGAATGATTTTGAAGTTGTATTACCTTCATAAATATCATCTACAGAAGGAGCATAGATAATCAAATTTTGACTCACAGTTTGAAGTTTGGCGATATCACTTTCTAAATTTCTAGGATATTTTTCTAAATCTTCGGGGTTATTAAACTGGGTAGGATTAACAAAAATACTTACAACAGTAATGTCATTATTTTGTAATGATTTTTCTACTAATGATAAATGACCTTGGTGTAAAGCACCCATTGTAGGAACAAAACCAATAGTTGTGTAAAGATTAAAATTATCTTTTAAATGCTCTATTAAAGCTAATTGTGTCTCGAAAATGAGCATAATATTTTATTGAAATATTGTGCAAACTTAAGATTTTAGTTATTAACTGCATAAATTTTTGTAAATTTGCATGTTTTTTAATTACAAAAAGTAATACTAAATTTTAATATGGAAGATAAGAGGATATTGTATGTATCATCTGAAGTAGTGCCCTACTTAGCTGAAAACGAGGTTTCTCTAATGTCTTATGACGTTCCAAAAATGGTAAACGATCAAGGTGGGCAGATTAGAATTTTCATGCCTAGATATGGCAATATCAATGAGAGAAGACATCAATTACACGAAGTAATTAGATTATCGGGGATGAATTTAGTAGTTAATGATTTGGATATGCCTTTGATTATTAAGGTAGCATCTATTCCAAAAGAAAGAATTCAGGTATATTTTATCGATAATGATGACTATTTTAAACGTAAAGCTACTTTTACTGATGAAGAAGGGACTTTGTTTCCAGATAATGATGAACGTGCCATATTTTTTGCAAAAGGGGTAGTTGAAACTGTTAAAAAGTTAAATTGGGTTCCAGATATTATACATGTACACGGTTGGATGGCCGCTATGTTGCCTATCTATTTGAAGCATTATTATAAAGATGAAGCTTTATTTTCAGATACAAAAATAATAACTTCGGTTTACAGTCAGTCTTTTGAAGGCAATTTAAACCTAGAAATGATCAACAAAGTTAAATTTGATGGAATTCCTGAAGCTTCTATTTCAAATTTAGAAACTCCTGATTATGAAAATATTATCTTGGCTTCGCTAAATCATTCTGATGGTATAATAATTGCATCCGAAAACCTGTCACCAAGTTTAACAAAATATATAGAAACTTCCGGTAAACCTTTTTTACCTTTCACCTCGAAAGATAAATTTGCGGAGGTTTATACTAACTTCTACAAGAATTTAGTTTAATAATATTATTTAAAGAATATATGCATAATAAATCTATTTATAAATTACTGCTATTAATTGGCACCATTGCTTTATTAACTTCTTGTGATAAAGATTTTAATCAAATCGGTTCAGAGGTAATAGGAGATGACCATTTCGGACTAATAAAAGATGATTCACAAACTGTATTGGCCTATAATATCGCTACAGGTCAAGTTGAAACAAGTAATCAACCAATAAATTCTCTTGGATACTACAACAATCCGTTTTTTGGAAAAACAAAAGCTAGTGTAGTAACTCAAGTTTTGTTAGATACTGTAAATCCAACTATTGGGACAAACCCAACAGTAACTAAAGTAGAGCTCTCCTTACCATATTTTAGTAGATTAATTTCAAGAGATGCTACCTCAGGAGACAGCACTTATGAATTAGATTCAATTCAAGGATTTAATGTAGTTAATGATAAAAAAGTATTTAATAAAATTAAATTAAGCATTTACGAAAACAATTACACTTTACGTGATCTTGATGCTTCCTTAAATTTTTTAGATGTTCAACGGTATTATTCAGGAGAAACATCTGTATTTGATACTTATAAAAATCCTATTAGATTAAATGATGATAGTAATTTGAGTCAAAACGATGAATTCATATACAGTTCAGCCGAAATCAAAACCTATAAAACAGTTGATGGAGCACAGGTGGTAGACACCAGATCTGTTCCTGGAATGCGCATAAAACTAAGAAATGACTTTTTCCAAAACAAATTATTCGGAACTGGAGCTGCTGGAAAATTATTTAACAACTCCATATTTAAAGATTATTTCAGAGGTTTATATTTTAAAGTTGATGCTTCTCCGGCTTCACCAAATCAAGGAAGTATGTCGTTGTTAAATTTCAAACAAGGAAAAATTATAGTTACTTATAACATTACTGTAACCAGTTCTTCAGGAGTGGTTTCTACCAAAGAAAGAAAGTTCGCGATTAGTTTAGGAGGGAATTCAGTAAATTTATTAGAAAATGACTATTCAAATGAATATAATTCTGGATTAGCATCCAATTCAAATGCCACTACTGGAGCTTATAATTTATTCCCAAAGGGTGGAGAAGGTTCAATGTCTATTATTAAACTTTTTGGAGATCAAGATGTTAGAGGTTACTCTTCAACAGGAACACCTACTGTTGGGCCAAATGGAATTCCAGACGAATTAGATGATTTACGAAATCCATCAGACGGAAAAAAAATATTAGTAAACGAAGCTAATCTTACCTTTTATGTAGATAAAGATAAAATGACAGGGGCAGCAGAACCAAATAGAATTTATTTATACGACTTAAACAATCATCGACCAATAATTGATTATTATACCGATTATTCTGTGTCTCAAAATTCAAAAAATAACAAATTTGTTTTTGGAGGACTAATTGAAAAAGATGCAGCGACATCGGCTTACAACAAACGTGGAATTAAATATAAAATCCGACTTACAAATCACATGATTAATTTGATCAGTAAAGATTCTACCAATGTAAGATTAGGTTTGGTTGTTACTGAATCAATTGGTATAGCATCAAATTCTAAATTAAGAAGTGCTACTTCGGTTACAAATCCATTTAATAAATATCCAACAGCAGCTATATATAACCCACTTGGAACCGTTTTATTTGGGAATAATATTCCATCAACAGATCCAAATTATGCAAAGCGACTAAAATTGGAAATTTACTATACTAAACCAAATTAATATTATTCACCAAAACAATAAATATGTGCGGAATTGTAGGATATATTGGATATAGAGAAGCCTTCCCAATAGTAATTAAAGGTTTAAAAAGACTTGAATACAGAGGATATGATAGTGCCGGTTTAATGCTATTTGACGGGAGTAATCTAAAAGTTTGTAAAACTAAAGGTAAAGTTACCGATTTAGAAGAATTGTGTTCAACCCATATAACTCCAAATGGCACTATTGGAATGGGACACACCCGTTGGGCTACTCATGGTGTTCCAAATGATGTAAACTCTCATCCACACGTTTCGAATTCTGGTAATCTAGTAATTATTCACAATGGGATCATCGAAAATTATGAGCCATTAAAAAAAGAATTAATTAATAGAGGCTATGTATTTCATTCCGATACCGACACTGAAGTCTTGGTAAATCTTATTGAAGATGTTCAAAAGAAAGACAACTTAAAATTAGGAAAAGCAGTACAAATAGCTCTTAATCAAGTGGTGGGTGCCTATGCAATTTGTGTATTTGACAAACAAAAACCAAATGAGATAATAGTGGCTCGATTAGGAAGTCCATTAGCAATAGGTGTAGGTGAAAATGAATATTTTATAGCTTCAGATGCTTCCCCATTTATAGAATATACTTCCAATGCTATTTATCTTGAAGATGAAGAAATGGCAATTGTGAGAATGAATAAATCTTTAAAAATTAGAAAAATTAAAGACGATTCATTGGTCGATCCATATGTACAAGAATTGCAAATGAATTTGGAGCAAATCGAAAAAGGAGGTTTTGATCACTTTATGTTGAAAGAAATTTTTGAACAACCCAACGTGATAAAAGACACTTACAGAGGTCGTTTACATGCCAATACTGGTTTGATTCAAATGGCTGGAATTGAAGATAACATCGAGAAATTTCTTAATGCAGATAGAATATTAATCGTTGCATGCGGTACTTCATGGCACGCTGGATTAGTTGCCGAATATATAATTGAAGAATTTACAAGAATACCTGTTGAAGTTGAATATGCCTCAGAATTCAGATATAGAAATCCTATTATCAACAAAGGAGATGTTGTTATCGCAATTTCACAATCTGGTGAAACTGCCGATACTTTAGCAGCAATTAAACTGGCAAAAGAGAGAGGAGCATTTGTATTTGGAGTTTGTAATGTAGTAGGATCATCTATTTCTAGAGAAACTCATGCTGGTGCCTATACTCACGCTGGTCCTGAAATTGGTGTGGCATCTACAAAAGCATTTACAACGCAAATTACTGTTTTGACAATGATTGCTTTGCGAATAGCAAAAGCAAAAGGAACCCTATCAACTTCTGATTTTCATAGATACTTACAAGAATTGGAATTAATTCCTGAAAAAGTCGTTGAAGCACTTCAAACCAATGAGAAAGCGAAAGAAATCGCTGCTACATTTAAAGACTCTCACAATTGTCTTTATTTAGGAAGAGGTTATAATTTTCCTGTGGCTTTAGAAGGCGCATTGAAATTAAAAGAAATATCCTACATTCATGCAGAAGGTTATCCAGCTGCAGAAATGAAACACGGTCCAATTGCTTTAATTGACGAACACATGCCGGTTGTTGTAATTGCCCCAAAATTAGGTCATTATGACAAAGTGGTAAGTAACATTCAAGAGATAAAATCAAGAAGTGGAAAAATCATTGCAATTGTAACAAAAGGAGATACACAAGTTCGAGATTTAGCCGATTATGTAATTGAAATCCCAGAAACTGCAGATGCATTATCACCATTAATTACTACTATTCCTTTACAATTGTTATCTTACTACATAGCTGTGATGAGAGATTGTAATGTTGATCAACCTCGAAATTTAGCAAAATCGGTTACGGTAGAATAAAATTCAATAAATAAATAAAAAAAGCACTCAGTTATAGAGTGTTTTTTTTATTTTTATAAAATAGCTAAATTTTTGCGAAATACTTAATTTTTTGTTAAAATAAAAAGGCTTTATAAAATAAAAATAACGGTTTAATTAAAAATACTATTAAAAATATAAATATTTTATTTGATTAATTGTTAAAAAAAAGCACTAAAATATATTAAAAATAAAATTTGATAGACAAATATTTAATAATATGAAAATAAATACTAATTTAGCTACACTAACAAACAAATTTTTAACCAAAATGAGAAAACACTTACTAATTTTGACATTGTTTTTTTGCAGCATATCGTTTGCACAAAAAGTAGTCTCAGATTCAATTAAAAACACGGTTCTAGATGAGGTAGTTGTATCTGCTTCTAGAACTCCTGAAAAAGTTTTACTGTCTCCCGTTACAATTGAAAGAATGGGTCTAAAAGAAATTAAAAAAACAGCCTCACCTTCATACTATGATGGTTTAGAGAACCTAAAAGAGGTTCAAATGAACACTAGTAGCTTAACTTTTAAATCTATCAACACCAGAGGATTTGCAACTGTTGCAAACGTTAGATTTATGCAGTTAGTTGATGGAATGGATAACTCTTCTCCATTGCTAAACTTCGTATTAGGAAACATGATTGGTATTTCAGAAATTGATATTCAAAGCGTGGAATTATTACCTGGTGCTTCTTCAGCATTGTATGGTGCAAATGCATTTAATGGTATTTTATTTATGAATAGTAAAAACCCATTTACAAGCGAAGGCGTTAATGGTTATGTAAAATACGGACAAACCAATCAACAAGCTGCAGGAGCTAATAGTTTTTCAGATTATGGCGTTAGAGTTGCTCATAAATTTAACAACTATTTTGCTGCCAAAGCTAACTATACCTTCATGAAAGGAACTGATTGGTACGCTACAAACTACAATGGTATCAACGCTGCAAATGGTGATCAAATTATTGGGATAGATAGAACGAATCCTAATTATAATGGTATCAACGTATATGGTGATGAAGTTTCAACAAACATAAAAGGTGTAGGTCAAGCTTTAGCTGCTGCCGGATTAATTCCTGCTTCAACAGTTAATTTATTACCTAACTCCAATGTAAGTAGAACTGGTTATAGAGAAATTGAATTAACCGACAACGTTGCTTCTAACACAAAACTTGATTTTTCATTTCACTTGAGACCTTTTGGAAATGAGAATTTAGAAGTTATTTGGCAAAGTAAATTTGGTTTTGGTAATGCTGTTTACCAAGGAGCAAACAGATATTATTTGAACAACTTTTTTATGCAACAACATAAATTAGAATTTAAAGGTAAAAACTTCTTCGTAAGAGGTTATACAACCACTGAAGATGGAGGAAATTCTTATGATATGTTGTTTACAGGTATTAATATCAATAGAAAATGGAAAGATGATAGAACTTGGTTCGGACAATATGCAGGTGCTTACATACAATCAACATTAGGTGGAGCGACTCCTGCAATTGCGCATCAAAATGCAAGAAATGTTGCAGACACTGGCAGACTAATTCCTGGAACAGATGCATTTAAAACTGCATTCACCCAAGTAACTTCTGAAGCTAGTGTACTTACAGGTTCTAAATTAGTAGACAACTCTAGAATTTACCATTCAGATGTTAATTACAATTTTAAAGACAAAGTTAAATTTGCTGAAATTCAAGTTGGTGGTTCTTACAGATTATATGAATTGAATTCACAAGGAAGAATTTATACTGATGCTAATGGACCAATTAATTATAACGAATACGGTGCCTACACTCAATTACAGAAAAAATTAATGGATGACCGTTTGAAACTTTCAGCATCTATGCGTTATGACAAATCTCAAAACTTTCAAGGTAATTATTCTCCAAGAATATCTGCTGTATTCTCTGCTGGTGAAAACAAACAACACAATTTCAGAGCTTCATTTCAAACCGGTTTCAGAAACCCATCTACTCAAGATCAGTACATCGGATTTAACGTAGGTAGTGCAATTTTACTTGGTTCAGCTCCTGATAACTTAATTAGATATTCAGAAACTTTGCCTGTAAGTACTACCGTAGGTCAATTATTTGCTGGGGGAGCAACTGTTGTTATGAACGGTTTAAATGCCTACAACAACTCCTATACAGCTGCATCAGTAGCAGCATTATCAGCTACTGGAAATCCTGCAAACCTGAGAAAAACCAACTTAGAGTATGTAAAACCAGAAGAAGTAAAAGCTTTAGAATTAGGATACCGAGCTGTTGTTAAAGATTTTTCTGTAGATATTAATGGTTATTATAATGTATATAATAATTTTATTGGAAATATTAATGTTGTTGCTCCTTTTTATGGAACTGCAATGGATTCTCCAAGTGCAACAGGTGGACCAACCGATCTTGGAACTCAATCTATACACGCTCTACAAAACGGAAACTTTAGAGCTTACCAATTATATACTAATACTAAAATTGAAATTAAGTCGCTTGGTTTTGGTCTTGGACTTGCAAAAAAAGTATATAGAGATTTCGAGTTTGGTGTAAACTATAACTATGCTCAGTTTGACTTTGATAGATCTCAAGACGAGAGTTTTGAAGCTAGTTTCAATACCCCAAAACATAGAGTAAAAGCTTCTATTGGAAACGAAAAATTATTCAAAAACTTTGGATTTAATTTAAGCGGAAGATGGAACAGTCAATATACATGGGAATCAACTATGGTTGACGGAATTGTGCCTGAAGCTACTGTGATTGATGCTCAAATTACTTACAATGTTCCAAGTATGAAATCAGCTTTCAAAATTGGAGCTGCAAACTTAGGAGGAAAAGAATATTTCCAAGTATTAGGAGCAGGATTGATAGGACAACAAATATTTGCTTCTTGGACTATTAAACCATAATTATTATTAATTTAAAAACATACGTTATGATAAAAAATTTCAAATGGGTTGTACTGGTTTCTTTAACCTTCATTGCATGTACAAATGACGATACAACTACTACTGGTGAAGTGCCAGTAACAGCTGGAACTGCAGATTTTTCAAAATATGTAGCTTTAGGAGATTCTTTTGCTGCTGGATATTCTGACGGTGCCTTATTTAAAAAAGGTCAAGAAAATTCTTACCCTAATTTACTTGCTCAACAATTTGCTGCTGCGGGTGGTGGTGTATTCACAACTCCATTTATGGCAGCTGATAACGTGGGTGGTTTCTCTTCTGGTGGTGTTCAAGTAGTGCCTCAAAGATTATACCTTGAAACCTCTAATAATACTCCTACTTTAGTTCCTGGTGTTTCTGCAAATACTTTAACAGAAAGATTAACTGGTACATTTAATAATATGGGTATTCCAGGAGCAAAAAGTTTCCACTTACTTTTCAATGGTTATGCACCATTAAATCCTTATTTTAAAAGAATGGCATCCTCAACAACTGCTACAGTTTTAGGAGATGCATTGGCACAAAATCCTACTTTCTTCTCTTTATGGATTGGCGGAAACGATGCATTAGGCTATGCAACTAATGGAGGTGTTCCAACTTCTCAAGATGCAGTAAATGGTAATGATTTAACTCCTGCAGCTAATTTTTCAGCTGCCTACAATGCTTTAGCTACTCAGCTTTCTGCAAACGGAAGAAAAGGAGTTGTTGCTAATTTACCTTATGTAACTGCTTTACCCTATTTTACAGCGGTTCCATATAACCCAGTTCCTTTGAACGCAGCTACTGCGACTCAATTGAACAGTGGCTATGCACAATATAATGGTGGTTTAGCATTAGCACAAAATGCGGGATTAATTACTGCTGCAGAAAGAACAAGAAGAACAATTAATTTTGCGGCAGGACAAAATGCCGTAGTTATGGTAGATAGTTATTTAACTAACTTAAGCGCTCTTGGATTACCTTCTTTAAGACAAGCAACTAGCGCTGATTTATTAGTATTACCTTCTAGATCTATCATAGGAACTACAGTAGGAGGAAATCCTGCACAAGTTAATGGGGTTTCTGTACCATTAGAAGATAAATGGGTTCTTTCATCTGATGAAGTTGCTGAAGTTAAAGCAGCTACTGATGCTTATAATTTAGTAATTCAAGCGGCAGCAACCACAAATAACTTAGCTTTTGTTGATGCTAAATCAGTAATGGATTTATTAAGTACAACTGGAATTAATTTCAATACTTATAATATGACCTCAACTTATGTAACTGGAGGTTCCTTCTCTTTAGATGGAGTTCACCCAAGTGCCAGAGGTTATGCATTAATTGCAAACTTATTTATTGACGCTATTAATGCTAAATACGGTTCTACATTAAGGAAAAAAGATGGAAGAGACTTTGAAATATTATATCCAAAGGTAATCAACTAATTTATTTCTAAAAATAAAAAAAAGAGTCCAAATTAATTTTTGGACTCTTTTTTTTTATGAAATTAATATTTATTATTAACTAAAAACCAACATTTTATTTTTTATTTTAGCAATAAATAATCGCATCATGAAAAACATATTAGTAGTTTTTTTATTTTTTAGTATTTCAGTAAAAGCACAAAATCCAATTTCTGAAACTTGCAAAATTGCAAACTCAGAAATGAAAAATGCTGAAAGAAGAATAAATTTAGAGATAAATTCAAATACCCAAAATTATGATATTACCTATCACAAACTTGAATTTAATGTTGATCCTGCAGTTTATTTTATTTCAGGGAAAATAACTACTACCTACACCGCACTTTCAAATATGAATAGCCTTACTTTCGACCTAAGTAATGCATTGACAGTTAGTAGCGTCAAAATTAATAATACCTATCTAGCTTTTACTCAAAATACCAATGAGTTAATTATTACTCTTCCAGCAACCCAATTAACAGGAAATCAAGCAACTGTTGAAGTGGTATATTCGGGTGCACCACCTCAAAACGGATTTTTTGCTTTTACTAGTACGACACACGGACCAAGTAACACTCCTGTAATTTATACTCTTTCTGAGCCATACGGCGCTAGAGATTGGTGGCCTTGTAAACAAGATTTGAATGATAAAATAAATAATATTGATGTTTATATTACTGCTCCATCACAATATGTTAGCGTTTCCAACGGGGTAGAACCAGAAGCGCCTGTGATTAACGGAAATTTAAAAACAACGCATTTCAGACATAATTATCCTATTCCAGCTTATTTAATTTGTATGGCTGTAACCAATTATTCAATAATTAATCAAACTGGTGGTGCCGCTCCAAATGAATATCCAATTATTAATTATATTTATCCTGAAAGTGATACTACATCGGTTAGAGCACAATTACTACAAACTCCGCTAATTCTAAATTACTTCAGTACACTTTTAGAAAATTATCCATTTGCAAATGAAAAATATGGTCACGCGCAATTTGGTTGGGGAGGTGGAATGGAACACACAACCGTTTCGTTTATGCAAAATTTTAGCAGAGGACTTATTGCACACGAGATGGCCCACCAATGGTTTGGTGATAAAATTACCTGCGGTACATGGAAAGACATCTGGTTGAATGAGGGTTTTGCTACGTATTTAGCTTCTATGATAATAGAAAATTTCGATGGTCAATCTGCGTTTACAACTGAAAAAGCCAACATGATAGGAAATATTACCTCCTCAGCTGGAGGGGCAGTTTATTTAACCGATGCTGAGGCATTAAGCGTAAATAGAATCTTCGATTATCGATTGACTTACCATAAAGCGGCTATGGTTTTACACATGCTTCGTTTTAAATTAGGAGACACTATATTTTTTCAAGGCCTAAGAAATTATCTTGCCGATACTAATTTGGCTTTTAGATATGCAGTTACTACTAATTTAAAGTCGCATTTAGAAGCAGTTTATGGAACAAATTTAACAGAATTTTTTAACGATTGGGTTTACAATCAAGGATATCCAATATATTCGATTTCTGTTCAAAACACAACTGCCGGACAAGCTCAAATTACAGTTAATCAAACCACCTCACACCCATCGGTTCCGTTTTTTGAAATGCCAGTTCCAATTAGATTATTAGGTGCCAATGGACAATCTCAAGATGTAATTGTAAACAACACTGTGAACGGTGAGCAATTTAATGTATCTGTAGCTTTTACTGTCACCGGAGTACAATTTGATCCTACAAAAAATATTATTTCTAGAATGAGCGTGGCGACATTAAATAATGAAAGTGTTAATATAGATACTGATATTAAAATATACCCTAATCCAAGTTCAAAATCTATTTCTATTTCAATTCCAGAGAATATTGAAATTGAAAATGCTGTTATATATTCGGTTTTAGGACAAAAAATTATGGAAACTAAATCAGAAAAGTTTTGGGATATTTCTTCATTTTCATCGGGGATACATTTTCTGGTTATTCAAACAAACAAAGGTATGAAGCAATTCAAATTTGTAAAAGAGTAAATTATTCAACTTTCCATTCAAATAGGTTTTTATACAAATTATTGTTTTTTATTAATATAAATAATTAACAAATTTTTAAATGCAAGTTGAAATAAAAAATGAAAAAAATACTATTTAAAACCTTACTTTTGTTTGTTTAAAAAAATACGAAAATTAAATAATGGAAATAGTTATCAAATTAGGTCAGTTTTTAATGAGTTTGTCATTGCTGATTGTACTTCATGAATTAGGGCATTTTGTTCCTGCTAAATTATTCAAAACCAGAGTTGAAAAATTCTATTTATTTTTTGATATCAAATATTCCTTATTTAAAAAAACTATCCGAGGAACAGAATATGGAATTGGGTGGTTGCCGCTTGGAGGGTACGTGAAAATATCGGGTATGATCGATGAAAGCATGGACAAAGCTCAAATGGCATTACCACCTCAACCATGGGAATTTAGATCGAAACCGGCATGGCAACGATTAATAATTATGCTTGGAGGGGTAACTGTTAATTTCATTTTAGCATTTATTATTTATATCGGAATGACCTTTGCTTATGGCGAATTATACATTTCCAATAGCGATATTAAAGACGGTGTTTGGATTACCAATCCTGTAATTGAAAAATCAGGAATTAAAACAGGAGATAAAATAATTTCAGTTGATGGTGTTAAAATTGATCGTTACAATGAAATTAACGAAAAAATACTTCTGGGAAAACAAGTCATTGTAGAAAGGAATGGTGCAGAACAAAAAATTGATTTACCAATAGATTTCATTAATCAATTAATGGACGGTAAAAAAATATCTGTAGTTGAACTTCGGTTACCATTCATAGTTTCTGCTGTTGATGAAAATTCTGCAAATAAAAATTCAGTTCAACCCAAAGACATCATCACCAGTTTTAATGGTAGGCCTGTTCAATATGCTGACCAAGTGGTTGCTGCGGTTAAAAACTTAAAAGGAAAAACTGTTCCTGCAATAATTCGAAGAGAAAATCAAGAAATTGCCGTTTCAATAGCAGTTAACGACAGTTCAAAATTAGGAATTCAATATGCTGCGAAACTGCCTATAAATAATTTAGAGAAATTAGGATTGTATCCAATTCGAAAACAAACTTATGGATTTTTGGAATCAATCCCGGTTGGAATTGAGCGAGGAAAAGATCAGTTAGTTGGTTATTGGAAACAATTACAAATGATATTTACCCCTAGTACTGGAGCTTATAAAGGTGTTGGAGGTTTTAAAGCAATATTTGATATTTTCCCAGCCTATTGGAGTTGGGAAGCTTTTTGGAGCATTACCGCTTTGTTATCTATTATGCTTGGAGTGATGAATCTATTACCAATACCTGCATTAGATGGCGGTCATGTACTATTTTTATTTTATGAGATCATTAGTAGAAGAAAACCAAGTGATAAATTCTTGGAAAACGCTCAAATTATTGGATTTGTTTTGCTTATCTCGTTGTTACTATTTGCAAATGGAAACGATATTTATAAGGCAATTGTAGGTAAGTAATTTTTTTTCTTTTTTTATTTCAAATTATTTGCAAAAAAGATAATTTACCTTATATTTGCAACCGCTTTAAAAGGCAATACGCCTTCCTCCTTAGCTCAGTTGGTTAGAGCATCTGACTGTTAATCAGAGGGTCCTTGGTTCGAGCCCAAGAGGGGGAGCAA
>RFPP01000025.1 GCA_009926065.1 Flavobacteriaceae bacterium | reverse complement strand
CTCACCTCTTCCCATTCCGAACAGAGAAGTTAAGCCCGCCTGCGCAGATGGTACTGCAATTTGTGGGAGAGTATGTCGTCGCCTTTCTTTAGTGAGCCTTGTCTGAAAAGACAAGGCTCATTTTTTTTTATCCTCACCCCAGCCTCTGTGAAGGAGAGGGTGACAGGATGGGAATAAAATATCAATTTCAATATCAATGCCAATCTCAATGGCAAAATCAAAAGCAATATCAATTTCAATAAAAAAAGGAATAACAATTAATACGTTTTTGGGTTTGCGTGAGCGATGGCAGTGGAAATCCCACGTCATTGCAAGGAGGTACGACGCGGCAATAAGTGGATTGTAGCGGACAGCGCGACCGAGTTTAGCACACATTGCTTTGTAAACTAAAAACAACTAAACGAGGGCACGCCATAAGGAAGAAAAATCATATTGATATGGTATAGTTTCGATGTATAATCTTACTTTTGTATTGCAAATTAATCTAATTGGATATGAAGAATTTACAAATTTTTGTACTGTTTCTTATAGGTGGAATTTTAACAGCTTTAGGGGTGTTGTTTAAAATATTATTGTATTCATTTGCTAGTTTCTTTCTTATTATAGGGATGACTTTTAATGGCTTTGCATTACTGTTTATTTTCTATAAATTATTAAAGAAAAAGGATTCAGATACGTTTTTAGATAGTTAGATTGTTGATAATGAAGATAAAATTGATAGCAATTGGGAAAACGGACAATAGTGCTTTGCAAGCATTAATTGATGATTATATGAAGCGTTTGTCGTTTTATATCAAATTTGAATTGGATATTATTGCAGATATTAAAAATGTAAAAAATTTATCAGAAGCGCAACAAAAAGAAAGGGAAGGGGAGTTGATTCTTTCTAAAATAAGTCCGATTGATCATTTAATTTTGTTGGATGAAAATGGTAAGTCGCTTTCGAGTGTATCTTTTTCAGAGGAATTACAAAAGAAAATGAATGCTGGAATTAAGACTTTGGTATTTGTAATTGGTGGTCCTTATGGGTTTTCTGATCAAGTTTATGCTAAAGCAAATGGTAAAATTTCGCTTTCGCAAATGACCTTTTCTCATCAAATGGTTCGTTTGTTTTTTATTGAGCAAGTATATAGAGGGTTTACTATTTTAAAAAACGAACCGTATCATCACCAGTAAAATTGATTTAGGATTTTAGAAATTAGATTTCAGATTTATAAGTAGAGATTTTTACTTTTAAACTAATTTTTCATAAAGCTTCACGCATTCCATCGCTTCTTTTACATCATGCACACGAATAATATTTGCGCCTTTTGAAATGGCAACAGTATTTAAAACTGTGGTTCCATTCAATGCTTCGTCGGGAGTGGTATCTAAAGTTTTGTAAATCATGGATTTTCTTGAAACACCCGTTAATATTGGTAATTCTAACATTTTAAATAATTCTAAATTACTTAAAACTTCAAAATTTTGATCTGTAGTTTTGGCAAATCCAAAGCCAGGGTCAATTATTAAGTCATTAATTCCTAAAATTCTTGCTTTGTGTATTTTTTCAGAAAAATAGGTGATCATTTCATTTATTAGGTGTTCATAATTAGTTTGACTTTGCATGGTTTGGGGTGTTCCGCGCAGGTGCATCATAATATAAGGAACATTATTTGAAGCGACTACTTCCATCATTTTTTCATCCAAGTTTCCTGCGGAGATATCATTAATTAGTGTTGCGCCATTATTAATACATTCTTGAGCGACTGAACTTCTGAAGGTGTCAATTGAAAGTAAGGCCTTGGGAAATTCATTTATGATAGCCTTAATCATAGGGATTATTCTATTTAACTCTTCTTTTTCAGATACAAATTCTGCATTTGGTTTACTTGAATAAGCCCCAATATCTATGAAGGCAGCACCTTCTTTTAACATTTTTTCTACTTGTAAAATGGCATTATTTTCTGAGGAATATTTTCCACCGTCGTAAAATGAGTTAGGTGTAATATTCAAAATTCCCATAATTTTTGGAGTAGATAAATCGATAATTTGACCTTTACAATTGATTGTCATAGTTAAAAAGTTGGTATTTATATAAAACTAAATTTATAATCGTTAATGTTCACTAATCAATAAAAAAATATTCTTATTTTTGAAGAAATTTATACAAATATACATCAATAAATGGATACTACTTCTCAAGAATACGACAAGGTAATTTCGATATGCAGAACTTTATTTATCAATAAAATGAAAGATTATGGCAGTGCTTGGCGAATTTTAAGATTACCTTCATTGACGGATCAAATTTATATCAAAGCACAAAGAATTCGAAGTTTGCAAGAAAATGAGGTTCGTAAAGTTGACGAAGGAGAGGCGGGAGAGTTTATTGGGATTATAAATTATTCTATTATGGCCTTAATTCAATTGGATTTAGGAACAGTTGAACAACCGGACTTAGATTTGGAAAAAGCTACTTGGTATTATGATTCAAAAATTAATCAAACTAAAGAATTAATGGAAAATAAAAACCATGATTACGGTGAAGCTTGGCGCGAAATGCGAGTAAATTCTTTAACTGATTTGATTTTGCAAAAGCTACTTCGAGTAAAACAAATTGAAGATAACAAAGGCAAAACACTTGTTTCTGAAGGAATAGATGCCAATTATCATGATATGATTAATTACGCAGTTTTTGCTTTAATCTTAATGAATTTTCATAAATAATATTAAATAGTACATTATGACAACTAAGGAAAAATATGTTCCACTTGCAATTAGAATAAGTATTTCTTTTTTATTTTTATTATCTGCGGTTGCAAAATTATATCCGTCACCTTATTTTGCGATTTCTACATTTGAAGTAAAACAATTGTATCCACTTGGTTTTTCAGGCGATGTTGCTCCATTTTTTTCCCGAATATTAATTGGTATTGAATTTGCGCTTGGGATTTTAATTTTGCAAAAACATTATCTTAGAAAATTAGTTATTCCTGCTACTTTATTAATGTTGGCTGTATTTACAACTCATTTAACTATAGAAACTTTTCAAAATGGTGGTAATTCCGGCAATTGTGGCTGCTTTGGAAGTTTGTTGCCAATGACACCTATAGAAGCTATTTTGAAAAATGTTATTGCTATAATATTATTATTGATTTTACTAAAAATTATGCCTAAGAAAGACGAAAGTAACAGTAATTTTTGGGTATTAAGTACAGCAACTGTTTCCTTTATATTACTATTGTTTATGATAGCTCCAATGAAGGCTGAATCAAATTTGGTTGATGATACGGGGGCTGAGCCAGAGGAAACGGCTGTAATTAAAATAAATGACACGTTAAAATCAGAGCCAATAAGCGAAGAAAAAAAAATAGATACTGCAAAGAATTTAGTTAAGGAAATTAAAGACGAACCTTTACCAAAAAAATCAGGATATAGTTCCTATTTTGCCACAATTGATAAAGGTAGAAAAACACTTTGCTTTTTTGTTCCTGGCTGTGATCATTGCCGTGAGGTGGCTAAAGAATTAACCGAAATGAAAGCTAAGGATAATAATTTTCCAGAAATTAAAATCATTTTTATGAATGAAGAAGCCGATTTAATACCGGATTTTTTCAAATTTGCTGGTGCAAAATATCCATATAAAATAATTGAAGTAATTCCGTTTTGGAATGTTTTAGGAACAGGAAAAGACACTCCTGGAGTTAAATATTTATGGAATGGGAATGAGTTTAAATACTATTATGGCATTACCGATAATAAATTTAATGCTACTGATTTCAGCATTTTAATAAAAAAACCATATTCTGCTTTGAAAAGCAAATAAACGTTTAAACAAATAATAAATTTCTATTATGAAAAAAACAATTGCACTCTTCGTTGCCTTAGCTTCATTTTCTTGTTCTAAAGCTCAAAAAAAAGAATTCTCTAAAGAAACTTTAGCTGAAAATGTTATCACGATTGATGGCTCGGAGGCTTCGTTTCAATCGATAATTGATAAACACAAAGGTAAAATTGTAGTATTAGAATTTTGGGCTTCTTGGTGTAGTGATTGTGTAAAAGCGATGCCAAAAATAAAAGAATTACAAAAAAATAATCCTGACGTGGTTTACGTATTTTTTTCATGTGATAAAACTTTTGACAAATGGAAAGAAGGAATCGAAAAACACGAATTAAAAGGTGAACACTATTTAGTTAAGGATGGAATGAAAGGTTCGTTCGGGAAATCGATAGATTTAGATTGGATACCAAGGTATATTATTGTCAATAAAAAATCTAAAATCAGTTTATATAAAGCAATTGAGACCGATTTTGATTTGATTCAGAGAACGTTGAATGAAGATAAGAGATAATAGACAAATAGATAATTGATTCTGAAATAAACCAAAATAAACAAAAAATAAATAACAATAATGAGAACTAAAATTGTAGCAGGAAACTGGAAGATGCATAAAAATTCAGAAGAAACTGAAGATTTATTGAATGAATTGATAGATAAATTACCAACGGATAAGGAAGTTCAAATTATTGTAGCTCCAACATTTGTAAATTTACAATCAGCAGTAAATCATTTAGAATACACCAATATTGGAGTAGCCGCGCAAAACATGCACCAAGCAGAGAGTGGTGCCTTTACTGGTGAAATTTCTGCAAATATGTTGCAAAGTATAGGAGTTAATATAGTTATCCTTGGTCATTCAGAGCGTCGAGCTTACTTTAATGAAACAGATGCTTTGATAGCCAATAAGGTGGACACTGCAATTAGACATAATATGACTGCTATTTTTTGCTTTGGTGAAGAGTTGAAAGACCGTCAATCAGGAAATCATTTTAACATTGTAGAAAATCAATTAAGAGATGGTTTGTTTCACATACAACCTTCTAATTGGGAAAACATAGTGTTGGCCTATGAGCCAGTTTGGGCAATTGGGACTGGAGAGACTGCAAGTCCAGATCAAGCGCAAGAAATGCACGAATTCATAAGAGAAACGGTTAGAAAAGCATTTGGAAGTAATGTAGCTGAAAGTGTTCCAATTCTATATGGAGGAAGTGTAAAACCTGATAATGCAAAAGAAATCTTCTCAAAACCTGATGTTGATGGAGGATTAATAGGAGGTGCTGCTTTAAAGGCTGAAGATTTTGCAGCCATAGTAAACGGAATTTAATAAGTTCAAAGATAATAGACTAGAAGATAATAGATATTAATTTTGGTTAATTTTTATTACTCATAGTTTGAAAATCTAAACATCATTGCGGTTAAATAAAAATAAACATGTCAAATATATATTTAGGATTTCATTTTTCGGTGGAACCAAAAGAATTAGGGTCGGAGATATTGGTTGCTGAATTAGGTGAATTACCTTTTGAGAGTTTTATAGACAGTGATTCAGGGATAGTCGCTTATATTCAAAAACAATTTTGGACCAAGAATATGCTTGATGATTTACATATTTTAAATTCACCTGAATTTCAAATTTCTTATACTGTTGAAGAAATAGAACAGGTAAATTGGAATGAAGAATGGGAAAAGAATTTTGAAGCAATTGAAGTTGATGAAACATGCCTTGTTCGTGCTCCTTTTCATCCAAAAACTGAAGCTAAATTTGACATAGTAATTGAACCAAAAATGAGTTTTGGTACCGGTCACCATGAAACAACACATATGATGATTCAGCATCTTTTGGAAACTGATGTTGTTGGTAAAAAGACTTTAGACATGGGCTGTGGAACAGCAATTTTAGCAATATTAGCTGAAATGAAAGGCGCCCAACCTATAGATGCTATTGATATTGATAATTGGTGTTATCTTAATTCTATTGAAAATGCGGCACGAAATAATTGTAACCAAATTACAGTTTATCAAGGAGATGCCGATTTATTGAAAGGAAAAAAATACGATTTAATTATTGCTAATATTAATCGTAATATTTTACTAAGTGACATGCAAACTTATGTTGATAGTTTAAATAAAGAGGGTGTTTTATTATTGAGCGGTTTTTATAATGAAGATATTCCTTTTATTGATGCTTCTTGTACTGAAAAAGGGTTGACCTATGTTAAAATGTTTGAAAGAAACAACTGGGTATCATTAAAATACATAAATTAGTAGTATACAATTATAATTTGTAAAGCTATGAGTACAAAAGAAAAAGTGCTTGAAAAAGTAGTTTTAAAAGAAAGTAATTCTTTAAATAACGAAATCGTCTTGTATAATGACGATATAAATACTTTTGATCATGTAATCGAAACATTAATTCGAGTTTGTAGCCACACTCCTGAACAAGCGGAGCAATGCTCATTAATAGTACATTATAATGGAAAATGTACTGTTAAAACAGGGTCAATTAAGGAACTAACTCCTCAGTGTCTTCAATTATTGGAAGCAGGTTTGAGTGCAGAGATAGTTTAATTTTGTAAATATATTTACAAATATTTTATGTTTTAACTATCCTATTAATAAAATAATTCTATAGAAATGGAGCAATACGGAAAAATACTTATAATCGCGATGCCTATTTTTTTATTAATGATAGTAATTGAAACTGTCTACGGCTATTTTAAATATAATGTAAGTGTTCGTTTAATGGATAGTGTTTCTAGTATTAGCTCAGGAATGACCAATTCTATTAAAGACGTTTTAGGTTTAACAGTTACATTTATTTCTTACGACTGGTTACTCAATCATATTGGCATTGGCCACTTGGAACCTTCAATAGCAACTTACATTATTGCATTTATTGCGATTGATTTCTACGGATATTGGACACATCGCTGGGCCCATCAAATCAATTTTTTTTGGAATAAGCATGCTATTCATCATAGTAGTGAAGAATTTAATTTGGCATGCGCTTTAAGACAATCGATATCTAGTTTTGTAAATTTATTTACCTTTTTATTGATTCCAGCAGCACTTATTGGAGTACCAACTGAAGTAATAACAGTAACACTCCCCATTCATTTATTTTTGCAATTTTGGTATCATACAGTTTACATAAAAAAATTAGGCATTTTAGAGAAATTTATCGTAACTCCATCCCATCACAGAGTTCATCATGCTATTAATCCTGAATACATGGATAAAAATCACTCCCAAATATTTATTATTTGGGATAAAATGTTTGGAACTTTTCAGGAAGAGTTAGACTCTGTACCACCTGTTTTTGGGATTACAAGACCTGTAGAGACTTGGAATCCTATTCGTATTAATTTTCAACATTTGGGGTTGTTAATTGCTGATGCTTGGAGAGCACCAAATTGGAAGGACAAATTTAATATTTGGTTTAAGCCAACTGGTTGGAGACCTGAGAATTTTGAAGAACTCTACCCCGTAAAAAAAATTAAAGACGTTTATAATTTTCAAAAGTTCAATTCTTCAAATTCTAAAAAACTAATTTATTGGTCTGTTTTACAGGCACTAATTACCTTATTATTGGTAAGTTATTTATTTAATAATATTGCATTTATAGGTTATAAAAATATCTTTATTTATGGAGCATTTCTATTTATAAGTATTTATAGTTATACTGAGTTAATGGACATCCGAAAATATTCTCTATTTTGGGAAGGTTTCAGACTATTATTTGGATTTTTAATAATTATTAATTTAGGTGATTGGTTTGGAATTAATAATTTTATTTCATTTGGAAGTTACCTTATTTTCGGTTATTTGATAATTTCCTTTTTGGTGACTTTCTATTTTGTATTCATTGAATTCCGAAAACCAGTTCAATCCAAATTAACAATTTAATTTATGAAAAAAGAGATATTCTTAATAGTTTTTTTCATCATTTCGGGTCTTAATTTATTTTTAATTTCAATGAGTTACGATACTTTTTCACTCTACTTGAAGCCCTTTTTGATGTCAACTTTGTTTTTGTATGTTTATATAAATAATTCATTTCCAAACAAAAAATTACTTTTAATAGCGCTATCTTTTTCATGGATAGGTGATATTTTATTGATTTTCACAAACAATAACCAGTGGTTTTTCATTACAGGATTACTCGCCTTCTTAACAGCTCATATTTTTTATATTGTATTATTTTCAAAATTGGGTACTTCAAAACCCTACAAGAATAATCCAATTTTTTGGATCGGAATTATTGTTACCATTTTCTATTTAAAGAGTATTCTACAATTGTTATTACCTTCTTTAGGTCCTTTAAAAATTCCAGTCACTTTTTATGCTTTTACCATTTCAGCTATGTTAGGGTATGCCTGGAGAGGATACATTTCGTGGAATAGCAATGCAAGATTTTATATTCTTTTTGGAGCAATTGCTTTTATAGCTTCCGATAGTTTTTTGGCGATAAATAAATTTCATGAACCTATAAATAAAGCTTCATTATTAATTATGACAACTTATTTAATTGCTCAATTTTGTATTGTTTACGGGATAATTAACTTAAACAGGCAACAAAATTTAGGAATTTAATTTAATAAAAAGAGTTTATTTTATATAATTAAACGGTTGTTAATTTTAAAAAAAAATATAAGTTAGATAGTAAAATATTAAAAATATATCAATAGATTTGATAAATAACAATTAACACATTTATAAAAATGGTAAAAAAAACACTAACCCTAGTATCTTTATTGTTTTTTATTGTTTTGTCTTCTGAGACAATAGCACAAAATAAAAAACCCTCAAAAGCACCTACAGTTTCAAATGAAAAAACCGATTCAAAACCAAGTGACACTAAAAAAGAACCTAAACCCTACAAAAAGGTTATTGATTCTACTGCAGTAACACAAAAAGGATTAATCGATATCCATAAAATTGACAATAAGTATCTTTTTGAAATACCAATTTATCTATTAGACACTGAAATGATGACCATAACTAGATATTCTAAAACCCCTGCTGGTGGAGGAATTTTCGGTGGTGAAGAAATTAATAGACAAGTAGTGCGTTGGGAAAAAGGCTTAAACCATAATTTACTTCTAAGGTCAATCACCTATGTAATTATGTCTCCTGATGAAGATAAACCATTAGCCAAAGCAGTTAAAAATTCTTCCCTGGATCCTATTATCGGAAATTATGAAGTATTAGCTTATAAAAAAGACTCAGAAGGAAAAATAACAGGTTTTGTTGTCGATTTAACTTCAACATTTGATGGAGATGTTCAAACGTTCTCTTTAGACCCGATAAAGAAACAAATGCTTAATATTCAGACATTTCAAAAAGACAAATCATATATTTCCAAAATCAGTACTTTTCCTATAAATACTGAAATCAGAACTGTTAAAACTTTTACAACTACTCCACCAAGAATCTCTGCAGTTCCAACTCCAAAAATTGGTATTGATTTACCCTCTGGATTAGATGCAGGACTAGTAACATTGGAAACAAATACATCTATGATCTTATTACCTAAAAAAGCAATGAGAAAGAGAGAATTTGATGCACGTGTAGGATTTTTTGCAAATCAATATGGAGTTTTTGAAGAAGAATCTCAGAAGTCAGACACAAAAGTTTTCGCTGTAAGATGGAGATTGGAACCAAAATCTGCTGAAGATGCACAAAAACAAAAAAAGGGAGAATTAATAGAGCCTTTGAAACCAATTGTTTACTATATAGATCCTGCGACACCTGAAAAATGGAAAAAATACATTAAGCAAGGAATAGATGATTGGCAAGTTGCTTTTGAAAATGCAGGTTGGAAAAATGCTATACGAGGAGAATATTGGCCTGAAAATGATCCAACTATGAGTTTAGAGGACGCTCGTTTTTCTGTATTACGTTACTTTGCTGCAGATATTCAAAATGCTTATGGCCCAAATGTTCATGATCCAAGAAGTGGTGAGATTTTAGAAAGCCACATAGGGTGGTATCATAATATTATGAGCCTCTTAAGAAATTGGTATTTAATTCAAACTGCTGCTGTTGATCCTGCAGCAAGAAATAAAAAGTTTGACGATAAGCTAATGGGTGAATTAATTCGTTTTGTTTCTTCTCATGAAGTAGGACATACTCTAGGATTACGTCATAATATGGGAGCTAGTTCTGCAACGCCAGTAGAAAAATTAAGAGATAAAGAATACCAAAGATTAAATGGACATACTTCATCAATAATGGACTATGCACGTTTTAATTATGTAGCTCAACCTGAAGATGGAGTAACAAGTTTATTCCCAAGAATAGGTGACTATGATAAATGGGCAATAAAATGGGGTTATTCTTATTTTGAAGATACAAAAACAGAAGCAGAAGAAAAGGCATTTTTAAATGAAATGACTAAAGAAGCTTACAAAAATCGTCGCTTATGGTTTGGAACGGAATCTAGTCCCTATGATCCAAGATACCAAACTGAAGATATTGGTGACAATGCAATGCGTGCTTCTGAATATGGAATAAAAAATCTAAAAAGAATACTTCCTAATTTAATAGATTGGTCTAAAGAAAATGGAGAAAGTTATGCAGAATTAGATGAATTATACGGAGCGCTTTCTGGACAATTCAGAAGATATATGGGTCATGTTACAAAAAATGTAGGTGGAATTTATGATAGCCCTAAAACATATGATATGACTGGTGACCAATTTCAAGTGGTTCCCAAAAGTATTCAAAAAGATGCAGTAGCTTTCTTGAACAAGCAATTATTTAATACACCAAAATGGTTATTAGATCAAAAAGTGCTTGCGAAAATAAATCCTGAAAATGGAGTAGAGGCAATAAAAGCAATTCAAGATGGAACATTAAGCAGCTTGTTTGCCGGAGATAGAATGGTACGACTTATGGAAGCATCTTCAATAAGTAAAAATAATTATTCTATAGATGATTTAATGAATGATTTAAAAAAAGGAATTTTTAGTGAATTGAAAAATAAAAATTCAATTGATATTTTTAGAAGAAATATTCAAAAGTTATATGTAGATAAAATGATTGAATTATTAAATCCTGGAACTGCAACAGTTAGATCGGTGCCTGTAGGAGTAACTTATGGATTCAATACTAGAAGAGTCAATTTAGCTCAAACAGATTTACCATCAATTACTAGAGGTAATTTGATCAGTTTAAAGAATGATTTAAAATTATCAGTTTCAAGAATGACCGACAAAATGAGTAAATATCATGTTCAAGATTTAATTTCAAGAATCAATATGGCTTTAGATCCAAATAAAAAAACCAACTAGATCTGTAGCTTAACCTAAAAAAAAAGAGGCTGTTTACTTTAACAGCCTCTTTTTATATAGAAATAATATTAATTACTTCACTTCTTCGTAGTCTACATCCTGAACATTGTCTCCTTGTGCTTCTTGCGGTTGAGCTTCAGCCTGTTGACCTTGATCTCCTTGAGCATACATTGCCTCAGTAGCTGTTTTCCAAGCTGCATTGATATTGTCTAACCCAGTTTGAATTGCAGTTAAATCTTGAGATTGGTGGGCCATTCTCAATTCGGTTAATGCATATTCGATCGCCGTTTTGTGTTCATCAGATAATTTATCACCTAATTCTTTCAATTGGCTTTCAGTTTGGAAAATCATTCCATCTGCTTCATTCAATTTTTCTACTTTTTCTTTAGCTTTTCTATCGCTTTCTGCATTCAATTCAGCATCCTTTTTCATTCTTTCGATTTCTTCAGCTGTTAATCCAGATGAAGCTTCGATACGAATATCGTGAGATTTTCCAGTTCCTTTATCTGTTGCAGAAACTTTGATGATACCATTGGCATCAATATCAAATGTAACTTCAATTTGCGGAACTCCTCTAGGTGCTGGTGGAATACCATCTAAGTGGAATCTACCGATAGTTTTATTATCTACAGCCATAGTTCTTGCTCCTTGAAGAACGTGGATTTCAACAGATGGTTGTGAATCTGCAGCTGTTGAGAACACTTGTGATTTTTTTGTTGGAATAGTTGTATTTGACTCAATTAATGTAGTCATTACTCCTCCCATAGTTTCAATTCCTAAAGACAAAGGCGTAACATCAAGTAATAATACATCTTTTACATCTCCAGAAAGAACTCCACCTTGAATTGCTGCTCCAATAGCCACAACCTCATCAGGATTAACTCCTTTTGATGCTTTTTTTCCAAAGAATTTTTCAACTTCTTCAGCAATTTTTGGCATACGTGTAGATCCACCAACTAAAATAACTTCATCAATATCAGAAACTGATAAACCTGCATCTTTCAACGCTTTTGCAACTGGTGCCATAGAACGTTTTACCAACGCGTCTGATAATTGCTCAAATTTAGCTCTTGTTAATTTTTTAACCAAGTGTTTTGGACCTGAAGCCGTAGCTGTTACGTAAGGCAAATTGATTTCTGTTTCAGCAGAAGATGATAATTCGATTTTTGCCTTTTCAGCAGCTTCTTTAATTCGCTGCAATGACATTGGGTCTAAACGCAAGTCAATTCCTTCCTCAGCATTAAATTCATTTGCCAACCAGTCAATGATTGTTTGGTCAAAATCATCTCCACCAAGGTGAGTATCTCCGTTTGTAGATAATACCTCAAAAACACCATCTCCTAATTCAAGAATTGAAATATCAAATGTACCTCCTCCTAAATCGTAAACTGCAATTTTTTGATCTTTTCCTTTTTTATCTAAGCCATAAGCTAACGCAGCAGCTGTAGGCTCGTTGATAATACGCATTACTTTTAAACCAGCAATCTCACCAGCTTCTTTGGTAGCTTGACGTTGAGCATCGTTAAAGTAAGCAGGAACAGTAATAACCGCCTCAGAAACTGTTTGACCTAAATAGTCTTCAGCTGTTTTTTTCATTTTTTGTAGCGTCATTGCCGACAATTCTTGTGCTGTATATAAACGTCCGTCAATATCTACACGTGGTGTATTATTGTCTCCTTTTACTACAGAATAAGGAATTCTTTTAGCTTCAGCAGAAACCTCTGAAAAAGATTGTCCCATGAATCGCTTAATAGAAGCAACTGTTTTTGTTGGATTGGTTACCGCTTGTCTTTTTGCAGGATCTCCAACTTTGATTTCACCGCCTTCTACAAAAGCAATTACAGATGGTGTAGTTCTTTTTCCTTCTGCATTAGGAATTACAACAGCTTCATTTCCCTCCATTACAGAGACACAAGAGTTGGTTGTTCCTAAATCAATACCAATTATTTTACCCATTTTTATTTAATTTAAATTTAATTTTATTTTCTAAACTCCCTTTGCTAAAGTCAATCTTTGTGCCATTGTAGTATTACGTAATAATTGTCAGTTTTCCTTTCTTTCGGATAATTAATTTCTGACAATATGACATTTTGAAGTGAAATTATCCCTGACTTTTTGGAATTATAATTCTCTTTTTTACAGATTTTCCTTGCGCTCTTTGCGGTTAAAAAAACTAAGAATTAGAATCTAAAATTAGGATTAGCATGAAGGATCGCAGTGGAAATCCTCTGTGTAGCAAAGCGCAACAGAGATTGAAACGGAGAGCCTGACCCGAATTTTTCGAGGGGCATGCCCAAATAGAATTATTGTTTTTTCCTTTCGGCTACATATTTTGTTAACATTACCCCATATTTAGATTGGGCTACCTTTGGAGTCATTACTTTTTGAATGGTATCTAGGTATTTTATAGTGGCATCATTGATTTCAGATAATGCGATGTATGGCGCTACTTCATACTCTTTATTAGTCACGGCAAAATTTATTGCATAAAGGTATTTTCTTTTCAAAATTTCATTCGATTTTTCATTTATCGAAGCAATCACATCTAATTGTTTGTTTTTTTGTGCTTTCAACTTTGCAACGGTAAGTTCAAGTTGTTGCTCGTTGTATTTTGAACTTATTTTCTTGTAAGTCTCATACAATTCATTGTTTTTTGATCCGGTTATCACTGCTTTTGAATAAAAATATTCTAAGTCGGTAGTGATGTTAATTTTTCCTGGTTCTGCAAAAAACATCAAATTATTATCCCCAGAATTGGTTTCTCCGCGGTCTAAAAATAGGTATAACATTTCTGGTGATTTCAAATTTATATTACTTTCAAAATCTGATTTTCCATCAATTTTCATACTGTCGATTGTGATAAAGGTGCTGTCTCCTAATTTTTTCAAATACAATGTTCCTTTTTGCAATCCTTTTACATTTCCGGTGATTTGAAGGTTAGTTTCCGGTTTGTTTTCGCATGAAACCAATATAGTTATAGTCAGAATAGCGAATAGTAATTTTTTCATAGTTTTTTATTTGTCGACAAATTAAAGAAATTATTAAATATTACCGAAGGATTTTGATGATTTATTGAGAGCTGGTTGTTGTATTTTAGAAATTAGAATTTTATTTCAAAAAAAAACTCCTGTAATCAGGAGCTTTTATTTAATCAAATTTATTTTTTATGTAGTATTTTCCGTCTAAATCATCATCAAAATCATCAATTTTGATAGGTTTTGGTTTTGGCTTTGCTGCATTTGCTTTCTTTTTCCAAATTTCAAATTTGTCTGTTGGAAGTTTCTTTTTCATAATTTCAAGAATCTCCTTTTCGTTTAGTCCGAATTCCTTTTTTATAATTTCGTAAGGGTTTCTTTCTTCTAATGCTAATGTGATCAGTTTTTCATTTTGATCCCAGGTCAATTCAATTTTTTTATTCTTTTTCATTACTAGAAAAATATAGTATGTTTTTTTAGTTAATAAATAGTTTTATAGTTCAATATTAATAAAAAAAATAATATGTTTTATAGTGGTTTTAATTTTTTTTTATTGGTTTTTCAAAGTTACTTCTTTTTTGAAATGGGATTTTTAACAAATTTCCAATGTTATTATTTTTTTTAATTTCCATATGAGTGTCTATTCCGTAAACAATTTCATCTCTATTTAAGGTTGAAAATGTACCGAAAATTCTATCCCAAATGGAAAAAATATTACCATAATTACTATCAGTATGAGGTAATTCAAAGTGGTGGTGGACTTTATGCATGTCTGGGGAAACAATGATATAACTCAACCAACGATCTAAACTAATTGGTAAAGAAATATTGGCATGATTGAATTGTGATAAAACAACGGATAGCGATTGGTATAAAAAAACAAGCCACATCGGAGCTCCAACAATCAAAACAGCGATGGCAGTAAATACAAATCGAACTACGCTTTCTCCTGGATGATGGCGGTTGGCGGTTGTAGTATCAACCCAAGTATCCGAATGATGAATAAGGTGGAATCGCCATAAAAATTTTACTTTGTGTTCGACATAATGCACTAAATAAGCTCCGATTAAATCCAATAATAGCAAGCCAATAATCATGTAAATCCATGGGTTAATAGTTTCTAAATAGGGAAGAAGTCCGATGTTGTTTTGCACTGACCATTGGGAGGTCCATAACAAAATAAATGCCATCATAAAGTTAACTACAATAGTAGTTATAGTGAAAAATATATTAATTCCAGCATGGTTCCACTTGCTGTATTTAAATAAAAAAAGGGGTTTAATTGTTTCAATTAACCAGAAAAAAGTAATTCCCCCTGCTAATATTAAGGCACGGTGTAACGAGGGAATAGTTTCAAAATAATTGATAAACTCGGTCATTTTTTTTTATAAAAATAAGAAATAATCCAATACTAATGGAATTAAAAGTATAAAAAAAAGATAAATAATAATAGTAGATTTTTTAAAAAACATTATTATTTCTGGGCTTTTGAAGTGAAATGTTTCGTCAAATAAATTAAATTTACTCCAAGTATAAATACGTTAGTAATTACTATTGGCCATGAGGTTGCCAACATAAATCCGTATACAATAAATAGAATTGCCCCAATAGAATTAATTGTTCTTAACGTAATTATATTCTTCATTAAAAAGGAAATCATCAATATTAATGACGCCAAATACCCAATCCATTCCGTTGGTGTAATATCAAACATAGCCAATAATTTAATTTGTTAAGGATTAAAAGGTGTTTACTGTTTTTCTAATGGCAACTAATTTGGTCATTAATGCCTCAAAATAATCCAAGTGTAGCATGTTGGCACCATCACTTTTAGCATTTGCAGGATCAAAATGGGTTTCTATAAAAATTCCATCAACACCCACCGCAATTCCCGCTTTGGCAATGGTTTCGATCATATCTGGTCGACCACCGGTAACACCCGCAGTTTGATTTGGTTGTTGTAGTGAGTGCGTTACATCAAGAACCGTTGTTGCATATTGTTGCATAGTAGGAATTCCTCGAAAATCTACAATCATGTCCTGATAACCAAACATAGTACCTCTATCGGTAACCATCACGTTTTGATTTTGGCAATCCAAAACTTTTTGAACAGCATGTTTCATACTCTCAGGACTCATGAATTGTCCTTTTTTCAAATTAACGACTTTTCCAGTTTTGGCTGCAGCCACTACCAAATCGGTTTGACGAACTAAAAAAGCTGGGATTTGCAATACATCAACATATTGAGCTGCTTTGTCAGCATCTTCATTGGTATGGATATCTGTAACGGTTGGTACCCCAAATGTTTCAGAAACTTTACGTAAAATTTGTAATGCTTTTTCATCACCAATACCCGAAAAACTATCAATTCTAGAACGATTTGCTTTTTTGAACGAACCTTTAAATACGAAAGGAATTTCTAATTTATTTGTAATTCCAACTATTTTTTCAGCAATTCTCATTGCCATTTCTTCTCCTTCAATTGCGCAAGGTCCAGCAAGCAAAAAGAAGTTGCCACTATCAGCATGTTTTATTTGTGGTATTGCTTGTATGTTCATAGCGTTATTTTTGATAGTGCAAATATAAGTAGAATTTTGAATTTAGAATGAATAGTGAGAGAATAGATTAAAGACGGGTAGATAATAGACGGAGAGATGATTTACAATACTAATATCAATTACAATATCAATTACAATATCAATTACAATATCAAAATCAATAATTAAAAAAATAATAAATTAGTGGATCATTTGCTGCTATTCAACTTTAACGCTTCCTATTTTCTATTATCTATTATCTATTATCTATTATCTATTATCTATTATCTATTATCTATTATCTATTATCTATTATCTATTATCTATTATCTATTTATCCTCGTTACTTAGCCAATCCAAACCCAACAGGAACCATTAAATCACCTTTTTCATAACAATTAAGGTATAGCTTTTTTGGCTTTTTTAAACCAACCCAGGTAATCTCATAAAGGTCAAGGAAACCGCCCCCCATTTCACAATTTTTGGTAGGGAAGGGACAACAGATTTCTAATTTTTTAAAAAATACTTTTTCCCCATTAGGACCAGAAAGTGAATTTAAAAATCGTTCTTGATTGATGTTTATATCTTTGGTGTTAATGTAAAACACATTGATTGGATAATCGGGGTGAAAACCATATTTTGGGTCTTGGCTAAATTCTGTTATTACAAATGTATTCGAAGCTGTTAATTGCGGAATAGGAGCATTATCATTAACATTTTTCAAAGTCGATTTTGTACTTACACAAGAGGTTAAATAGATTGCTATTAAAGTAAATAGCGCTATAAATTTGGTTTTCATATTTAAGTTATATTATTAATTGAAGATATTGTTTTCATTTGATACAATAATCGTGCTAAAATTTTGACGTCATAATAATAAATCTTTGACTATAATTCATAAAAAATAAGATAAGAAAATAGATAATAGACAAAAATAATTGAAAATCTCCTAGTGTACTACGCGTAAACCTCAGCGATCCTTAAGGTTAATTAATTTTGTTTATATTAAGTTACAAATATTTGTTTGTCTTGTATTTTAGAAAACAATACCAATGCTAAAACAGCTCCAATTGTCGCAAAAAGCATATCAGATTGAGTATCCCAAATATCTCCTTGGGTACCTAAAAAAGAATCTCCTTTATCACCTGTAGAAATTGAAACTCCCCATTCAATCCATTCGTAAGCAGCACTTATTGCCAAACAAATAGAAACGATTATAAAGTTGAAGAAACGCCTATTATTAACAACTATTTTACGAATAAATACTTCCCTGATAATTAATGCCGGAACAAAGCCTTGCATAAAATGCCCTACTTTATCATAGTTGTTTCGAGTTTGATGAAAAGCATCTTTGATGTAGTCAAATAAAGGTACTTCAGCATATGTATAATGTCCTCCAACAAATAAAACAATGCAATGAAGTAAAATCATCGTGTAGGTAAAATTGGTAAACCTAAATTTATTGAAAGTCAACGCTAAAACTACTAATCCTATTAGGGCTGGAACAATTTCTAAGAAGCAAGTAAAACTATCCTTAGGTTCAATAATTGACCAAATAAATATTGAAAAAAAGACAACTAATAATACATAAATATATTTCATAAGAGTGTTATTCGAATTCAAATATAGTACTTTTCTAAATTTTGCTTAAAAACTGACTAGTAATAAAATAATATTAATAGTGTGAAATTATTAGAATCTTATAAAATTTTCCTATTTTCGCTATTCACTTTTTAAGTTCTATATTATTCAAATTTTATTAATTAGAATTTTAAATATTAGTGGAATTATATGAAATTGACTCTTAAATTTTTCACTGAATTTACACGATTTGAAAAGGTCATTTGTGTATTTATTCTCTTAATCTATATAAATAATTTGTTTTTAGACATCATGAAAATTGATGCCGCCCAATATGCGTCTATTTCATTAGAAATGCTTCAAAACAATTCGTATCTTGAAGTCTATGATTTACAAAATGACTATTTAGACAAACCGCCTTTATTATTTTGGATTTCTAGTTTAAGTTTGAAAACTTTTGGTATCTGCAATTTTGCCTATAAACTGGGAGCTTTTTTATTTTTACTATTCTCTCTATATGCTATTTATAAGTTTGCGGCAAATTATTATAATCATAAAATAGCCAAAAATGCCGTTTTGATATTTGCAACTTGTCAGGCTTTTTTTCTAATGTCTAATGACATTAGAACAGATGGAATATTGACTTCATGTGTAATAATATCAATTTGGTTAATCACTGAATATTGGTATAAAAACAAATTAATTTACCTCTTTTTTGCAGCTGTTTTTACTGCTTTTGCAATGATGGCAAAAGGACCAATTGGAATTATTGCAGTTTTAATGCCTATAGGTATTCACCTGTTATATCAAAATCAATGGAGGAAGATATTTAATTTATCTTGGTTGTTTTATATTTTCATAGTAGCCGTTCTTCTAATTCCAATGACTTACGGACTTTACACTCAATTTGATTTGCATCCCGAAAAGGTTGTTAATGGAAAATTACACCAAAGTGGAATCTATTTTTACTATTGGTTGCAGAGTTTTGGAAGGATAACAGGAGAAAATGTTTGGGATAATGGTTTGCCATGGCACTTTTTCATCGGATCTATAAGCTGGGATTTTTTCCCATGGATACTTATTCTTTATGCAGGTTTATTTTTTCAGTTTAAAAAAATTATAAATTCAAAAACTGAAAAAATTCCAGAAATAATTACAATAAGTGGGTTTATTTTACTTTTTGCATTGCTTTCAATGTCTAGGTATAAATTACCACATTATATTTTTGTGACACTTCCATTTGCAAGTATAATCAGTGCCATATACATAGATAAATTAAATCCAAAACAATTTGCGATTTGGGAAAAAATATTTTTTGCATTTGGTATTTTAGTGGCTATTTTGATAATTGTGTACCCAATATTTTTCTTTACAGAAGTGAATTATCTGATTTATTTACTAATATTACTTCAGCTTTTTCTATTGGTAAAAATAAAAAAACTACCAATAAATGGGGTTTTTCGTCTGATAGGTTTTGTATTGGTATTGAATGTGTTTTTGAGTTATGTATTTTATCCAAAACTATTAACTTTTCAAGCCGATGCAATGGCAGGAAAATGGTTCTATGAAAATAAACCAACAGAAAAAGTTTATTTTATGAATCAAAAATCGCATTTGTTTAATTTTTATACTAAAAATTCAAAACATCAATCGGTTTTAATTTCTGATTTAGATACTATAAAAAGCCCTTATTGGTTGTATGCCAACGAAGAAGATTTGCTTAAAATACAAAAAAGTAAAAATGTAATTGAGAAAAAGTCATTTGTAGATTATCCAATTACAAGATTAAAATTAAAATTTTTATTAGAAAGCAAAAGAGAAGAGAATTTAAACCACTATTATTTATTAAAAATTAAATAAAGAAAAAATGATTAAAAAATTATCAATAATAATTCCTGCTTATAATGAAGGAAGGACTATTCATTTAATTTTAGACAAAATTAAAACCGTTAATTTATTGAATGATATTGAAAAAGAAGTGATTATTGTAAATGATTGTTCTAGTGATAACACTGAGGAAGCAATTCAAATTTATATGAAAAATAATGAAAATTTGAACATTCAGTATTTTAAACACGAATTCAATAAAGGAAAGGGAGCCGCTCTTCACACAGGGATTAAAAATGCAACTGGAGAATTTACCATCATTCAAGATGCCGATTTAGAATATGATCCGCAACAATTTAATATTTTATTGCAACCAATTCTTGATGGTTACGCAGATGTAGTTTATGGTTCGAGATTTATGGGTGGTAATCCTCATAGAATTTTGTTTTTTTGGCACACAATCGGAAATAAATTTCTTACAATGATGTCAAATATGTTTACCAATCTTAATTTAACAGATATGGAAACGTGTTATAAAATGTTCAATACTAAATTACTCCAAGGCATAAAATTGAACGAAAACAGATTTGGGTTTGAACCTGAAGTTACGGCCAAAATTTCAAGAATTAGTAAAATCAGGATTTATGAAGTAGGAATTTCTTATTATGGAAGAACTTATGAAGAAGGAAAAAAAATTGGTTGGAAAGACGGTTTTAGGGCTTTATATTGCATCGTAAAATACGGATTATTGAAAATGTAATTCTAAAATTTAGAATTAAAATCTGCTACAACAATATAAAAAAAACCACGCATTAAGCGTGGTTTTTTTTTGAAATTACATCGAAATTACTTTAAATCAAAACGATCTGAATTCATTACTTTGCACCATGTTTTTATGAAATCGTTAACGAACTTATTTTTATTATCGTCTTGAGCATAAATTTCTGCATAAGCTCTCAAAATAGAATTAGATCCAAATACTAAATCAACTCTTGTTGCGGTCCATTTAGTAGCTCCCGATTTTCTATCTACTATGTTATATAAATTGTCTCCAACTGGTTTCCAGCTGTATTTCATATCTGTTAAATTAACAAAGAAATCATTGCTTAACACCCCTTCATTGTTAGTGAAAACACCATGTTTAGTTCCGTCAAAATTGGTTCCAAGCACGCGCATACCACCAATTAACACTGTCATTTCAGCAGCTGTAAGTCCAAGTAATTGCGCTTTATCCAACATTAATTCTTCAGGTTGAACAATATATTTGGATTTCACATAATTTCTAAAAGCATCACTCAAAGGTTCTAAAACCTCCATTGATTCTACGTCGGTCATTTCTTGAGTTGCATCTCCACGTCCAGCATGGAAAGGAACTTTAACATCAAACCCACCTTCTTTTGCCGCCATTTCGATTGCTGCTGCACCTCCTAAAACAATTAAATCAGCAATACTAATTTTTGTACTTAAACCAGCTTGAATTTCTGCTAATTTATTTAGCACTTTTTCTAATCTAGCAGGCTCATTTGCATGCCAATTTTTTTGTGGTTCTAATCTAATTCTAGCTCCATTTGCGCCCCCTCTAAAATCAGAACCTCTAAAAGTTCTTGCACTATCCCAAGCAGTAGTGATTAATTCCGATCTTGTCAAACCACTTTTTAATAAAATCGCTTTTATATCCTCAATTTCTTTATCTGTCAAAGTATAGTTTACCACAGGAATAGGATCTTGCCAAATTAAATCTTCTGTAGGAACATCAGCACCTAAATATCTATTTTTTGGACCTAAATCTCTGTGAGTTAATTTGAACCAAGCTCTTGCAAATACTTCCGAGAAATAAGCAGGATCTTTATGAAAACGTTCTGAAATTACTCTGTATGCAGGATCCATTTTCATTGCCATATCGGCATCTGTCATAATCGGATTACACTTTTTTGTAGGATCGTGAGCATCAACTGTCTTATATTCGTCTTTAATATTAACAGGTTCCCACTGCCAAGCTCCAGCTGGACTTTTCTTTAATTCCCAGTCGTGATTCAATAATATATCAAAATATTCATTGTCCCAACGCGTTGGATTTGTCGTCCAAGCTCCTTCCAATCCACTAGTGATTGTGTCAGCTCCGTTTCCGTTGTTTTTTGGATTCATCCATCCAAAACCTTGATTTTCAATTGCTCCCGCTTCAGGTTCTGGGCCTAAAGCTCCTGCATCTCCATTTCCATGAGCTTTTCCTACAGTGTGTCCACCAGCAGTTAAGGCTACTGTTTCTTCATCGTTCATTGCCATTCTTTGAAAAGTAACACGAACATCATGAGCTGTTTTTAGAGGGTCTGGTTTTCCATCCACCCCTTCAGGATTAACATAAATTAACCCCATCATTACCGCAGCTAAAGGATTTTCTAAATCTCTCTCCCCTGAATAACGGGTTCCTTCACTCCCAGATACTGCTTTCCATTCTTTTTCAGAACCCCAATAGATATCTTTTTCAGGATGCCAAATGTCCTCACGACCACCTGCAAAACCATACATCTTTAATCCCATAGATTCATAAGCCATATTTCCTGCTAATATCATTAAATCGGCCCATGAAATTTTATTACCATATTTCTTTTTTATTGGCCATAATAATCTTCTCGCTTTGTCTAAATTTCCATTGTCTGGCCAACTGTTTAAAGGTGCAAAGCGAATATTACCAGTGCCAGATCCTCCACGACCATCAGCTATTCTATAAGTTCCTGCTGAGTGCCATGCCAATCTAATCATTAATCCTCCATAATGTCCCCAATCTGCAGGCCACCAATCTTGACTATCGGTCATTAAAGCTTTTAAGTCATTTTTTACTGCCGTAAGATCTAATTTTTTAAACTCTTCAGCGTAATTAAAATCCTCCCCTAAAGGATTTGTTTTTTTGTCATGCTGATGTAAAATGTCTAAGTTAAGAGTTTTTGGCCACCAGTCATGTTTTGGACTTGTTGCATTCATCGCTGTGTTTTGATGAAATGGGCATTTACCAATGTCGTTTGAATTTTCCATATTTTTTTAGTTAAAACTAATTAATTTTTTTAAAGTATTTAATACACAAATGTAATTTATCACTTTGATATCACTATAGCTATTTTATGGTTTTAATTTATTTTTTAATAGATATTATCTATAGTCGGTAATTAAAAAAAAATAATATAAAGGTAAATTTATGTTACATTTGTTTTTACTATTACTATATATAAACAACCTATGAAATTCTCCAATCTATTCCGAAAAAAAACAGTTCAAGAGATACTTAATCAAGTTGCAAAAAATGAAGCCGACGGGCATAATTCGTTGGGAAAACATCTTAAAACCAAAGATTTAGCCGCATTTGGAATCGCAGCAATCATTGGAGCTGGTATTTTTAGTACCATTGGTAAAGCCAGTTTCGATGGTGGTCCAGCAGTTATTTTCTTGTTTTTATTTACCGCTATTGCCTGTAGTTTTGCTGCTTTTGCTTACGCAGAATTTGCCTCGATGGTGCCTGTTTCAGGAAGTGCATATACCTATTCCTATGTTGCTTTTGGAGAATTAATTGCCTGGATTATTGGTTGGGCCTTAATTATGGAATACGCCATTGGGAATATTACAGTTGCCATTTCTTGGAGTGATTATTTTACGAGTTTGATGAATAATATTATTGTCAATTTGAATCATAAATACGATTGGCATTTACAAGTTTTAGCTGATTGGGTTCAAATGGATTATTTAACGGCGTCTAACGGATTTAAAGATGCTACTGCTTTAATGCAAAACGGTAAATCGTTTGAGAATTTAAGCTCTTCGTTACAAAATGCTTACACCGCTTGGACCACTTCACCAGTCATTGGAGGGTTTCATATAGTTGCCGATTTACCTGCACTTGGAATAATTATCTTCATTACCGGATTGGTTTATCGTGGAATGAAGGAATCTCGAAATGCCAGTAATGCGATGGTTTTGGTGAAATTGTGTATCATTTTATTGGTAATTGCTGTTGGTGTTTTTTATGTAGATATAGACAATTGGAGTCCTTTTGCACCAAATGGAGTTGGAGGAATTTTGAAAGGTGTTTCAGCAGTTTTCTTTGCTTATATTGGTTTTGACGCCATTTCAACCACAGCCGAGGAATGCGAAAATCCGCAACGTGATTTGCCTCGTGGAATGATGTGGGCTATTATAATATGTACTATTTTATATATCGCAATTGCCTTGGTGCTTACTGGAATGGTTTCTTACTCAGAATTGAATGTTGGGGATCCATTATTATTTGTATTTGAAAAATTAGATTTAAAAATGATGTCGGCTATAATTGGAGTTTCTGCAGTTATTGCCATGGCAAGCGTTTTATTGGTATTTCAAATGGGGCAACCTAGAATTTGGATGAGCATGAGCCGCGATGGTTTGTTGCCAAAAAAATTCTCGAGAGTGCATCCAAAATTTAAAACGCCATCTTATGCGACTGTGGTTACTGGTTTTGTAGTAGCAATTCCGGCTTTATTTTTGAACCTCACCATGGTAACCGATTTATGTAGCATCGGAACTTTATTTGCATTTGTATTGGTTTGTGCAGGAGTATTGGTATTGCAAAATAAAACCGACATTCCTCGTGGAAAATTCAAAACTCCCTATATTAATTCGAAGTATATTGTTCCTGTTTTGATTTTATTAGGATTAGTTTATGCTTTTCAATACAATCAAAAAAGCACCCTTGATTTTATTACCAATGAAAAGAAAATATATGCTCCAGAGGACATTGTAACTTCGTTATCTCCAGAACAATCCAAACAAGTTTATAATTATTTAGCTTCATTTGATGTAAATAATGTAACGACTTCAACTCCCGATTTAGAAGTGATTTTGAGTAAATACTACGAGAATGACGATCAATATCAATCCGTTATTAATGCTTTGCCAATAAACGATTCTCAAAAATACGAAACGGGTTTTAGCTTGTTCAAACACAAAATTCCAATGTGGATATTCCTTATTTCATTATTGGGATTAACGGTTTGGGCATACCGACAAAATTTATCTTTAATTCCATTATTAGGTTTAATTTCGTGCTTGTATATGATGGCAGAATTAAGCGTTTGGAATTGGATTTATTTCACCATTTGGTTATTAATTGGTTTGCTAATTTACTTTGGTTATAGCCGAAAAAATAGTAAATTGAATACCACGGAATAATTTATTTTTAATAATAAAGTAAAAAATCCGTTTTGTAATTTTCAAAGCGGATTTTTTGTTTTCAAACCTCTTAAAAATACCATTTTCAAATTCATACAGAATAACTATCTTTGGCTTCTTAAAATAAGAATAAAATGACATTAACTCAAATTCTTTCGGCACCAATCGAAAAAGCAATTCAATCGCTTTTTGATGTAACTATTGACAAGGTTGAATTTCAATCGACAAGGAAAGAATTTGAAGGAGATATCACCATGGTTATTTTTCCCTTATTGAAAGTGATTAAGAGCAATCCTGTAGAACTCGGAAATAAAATAGGAGCTTATTTAGTTGAAAATGTAGCTGAGGTTTCTAATTTTAACGTAGTTTCTGGGTTTTTAAATATCGTAATTTCAGATCAATATTACCTCGATTTTTTCAATGATATTAAAGATAATTTGAAATTCGGATTTGTTTCTGCTAATGCAAATGAACCCGCGATTATGGTTGAATATTCTTCACCAAATACCAACAAGCCTTTACATTTAGGTCACGTTAGAAATAATTTATTGGGATATTCTGTTGCTGAAATACTTAAAGCATCAGGAAAAAAAGTTTATAAAACACAAATCATCAACGATCGTGGAATTCACATTTGTAAGTCGATGTTGGCTTGGCAAAAATTTGGAAACGGTCAAACTCCAGAAACCTCCGGATTAAAAGGAGATAAATTAGTCGGTAATTTTTATGTGGCTTTTGATAAAGCTTACAAAGAAGAAATCAACCAATTAATGAGCCAAGGTAAATCAGAAGAAGAGGCAAAAAAACAAGCGCCAATTATTCTTGAAGCGCAAGAAATGCTACTAAAATGGGAAGCTGGCGACTCTCAAGTGATGTCACTTTGGAAAACAATGAATCAATGGGTATATGACGGATTTGCCACAACCTACACTAATTTAGGAGTTGATTTTGATAGTTATTATTATGAAAGTAATACCTATTTATTAGGAAAAGACGTTGTTCAAATTGGTTTAGAAAAAGGGATTTTCGAAAAAGATCCTGATGGTTCGGTTTGGATTGATTTAACTCCGGATGGTTTGGACAGAAAAATCGTACTTCGTTCAGACGGAACAGCGGTTTACATGACGCAAGATATAGGAACAGCAATTCAACGTGTAAAGGACTTTCCAGACGTTGGAGGAATGGTTTACACCGTTGGAAATGAACAAGATTATCATTTTAAAGTATTGTTTTTAATCCTACAAAAATTAGGTTTTGACTGGTCTAAAAACTTGTTTCACTTGTCATACGGAATGGTAGATTTACCTTCAGGGAAAATGAAAAGCCGTGAAGGAACCGTTGTCGATGCGGATGATTTGATGAATGAAATGACGAAAACTGCCCAAAAAATTTCTGAAGAATTAGGAAAATTAGAAGGATATTCTGATGCTGAAAAAGCCAAGTTGTACAACACCATCGGAATGGGCGCCTTGAAATACTATATTTTGAAAGTCGATCCAAAGAAAAGAATTTTATTTGACCCTGAAGAATCGGTAGATTTTGCAGGAAATACAGGACCTTTTATACAATATACTTATGCGAGAATCCAATCGATTATTCGCAAAGCCAACTTCGATATTACCAAAAAAACAGCTATCAAAGCGTTGCATGAAAAGGAAAAAGAATTGGTTAAACAATTGGAATTGTATCCTGAAGTAATTCAAAATGCGGCACAAAACCACAGTCCTGCGTTAATTGCAAATTATACCTACGATTTGGTTCGTGAGTACAATTCGTTCTATCAAGCGGTGCCTATTTTAGGGTCAAATGATAGTGTAGAAAAAGTTTTCCGTGTACAATTATCAAAAAAAGTGGCCGACACTATTGCATCGGCTTTTCAACTTTTAGGTATTCAAGTGCCTGAGAGAATGTAGTTTTTAAAATCGGATTGCAATACCAATTCCATTTTCTGAAGAGGTTACAGAGAACTCAGGGTCAATAGAACCAGTACTTTTTGAAATACTTGCGTTGTAAGAATCAACAGCTTCTTTCATTTGCTTATTTCCGTTTCCTTGAATTATTAATCCAATAATCATTCCTGCTGCTCCCATACCTCCAACGGTCCAATTAGGTTTCATTTGAGGGTTATTACTAATAGAAAGTCCTAAAGTATATCCAAAAGTAAAAGCACCAACATTAGAAACGATGCCTCCAATTAATCTATTTGTTAGTGCTGAATTCAATTTAGCTTCAATTTCCGAATTGTTAACTAACTTTTTAGCTTCTTCAATGGAAATTTTTTTACCATTCTGATGGATTGCAGTCCCGGCCCAAAAGTCTTTTTCGATACTTAACGGTGATTGAGAAAAACATGATAAACTTGCTAATAGAAAGCTAAATACTAATAATTGATTTTTCATTTGATGTTGATTTTAGTTGTTTCTACAAAATAATTGAATTAATTATAGATTACCTAATATTAATTTTATTCTATATTTTTATTTATTTTTGTGTTAAAATTAAAAATGACATACTATGAAAAGAATAACAATTTATGCAGTTTTAAGTGTTTTATTTTTTGTAAACACTGCTTCAATGTGCAGTTCAGATGATTCTTCATCAGATACAAATCAAACAATTGTAATTAACACCGCAATTTCCGGTACATGGAGAATTACCAATTATGTAGATTCAGGAGTTGTAAAAACCAATAATTTTTCAGGTTTTAATTTTACATTTTCTCAAAATGGAACATTAACAGCAGTTGGAAATGGTTTAACTACCTCTGGCACTTGGTCAGTTACTGATAGAAATAGTAATGACGATTCACTTAGTGATTTAGACTTTAATATCGCATTTACTTCTCCAGCTAATTTCTTTGACTTAACAGATGACTGGGACATAATTTCTAGAACAGATACAAGAATTCAATTAATTGATGTTAGTGGAGGAAACGGTGGAACAGATTACTTGACTTTCGAAAAAAATTAATTTATTTATTAATTAATTAAATTTAAAACCTACTAATCAGTAGGTTTTTTTTATTCAAAAGACAATCATTAATGCAAATATCTAATTGTCAAATTCTCTAATTAGTTTATCTTTGCAATTCAATAATATTTAAAATCATGTTTGATAATTTAAGTGATAAATTAGACAAAGCCTTTCATATCCTAAAAGGACACGGAAAAATTACCGAAATTAATGTTGCAGAAACATTAAAAGAAGTTCGCCGCGCACTTTTAGACGCCGATGTTAACTTCAAAATTGCTAAAGATTTTACTACAAGAGTAAAGGACAAGGCCATTGGTCAAAATGTATTGACTACATTACAACCAGGTCAACTTTTAGTAAAATTAGTTAAAGACGAATTAACAGAATTAATGGGTGGGGAAGTTTCTGGAGTTAACCTATCAGGAAATCCAACCGTAATTTTAATGTCGGGATTACAAGGATCTGGGAAAACTACCTTCTCAGGAAAATTAGCTAATTTCCTTAAAACAAAAAAAACCAAAAACCCACTTTTAGTAGCTTGTGATGTTTATCGTCCTGCAGCAATCAATCAGTTGCATGTGGTTGGATCACAAATTGGTGTTGAAGTATATTCT
>RFPP01000024.1 GCA_009926065.1 Flavobacteriaceae bacterium | reverse complement strand
GTTGTTTTTTTCTATTTCTAAAGCAAATTGTTGTGCTTGCTCAAAATCAAATTCTGATAATAATTCTACTGCATGATTTCCGTGTTTGATTCTCCCGGCAGCATTAATTCTGGGCGAGATGATAAAAACAACATCCGTAATATCAAGTACTTGTTTTTTTATTTGATAGGTTAGCGCTTTAATTCCTGGCCTTGGATTGGAGTTAATTACTTGTAGTCCAAAATACGCCAGTACCCGATTTTCTCCTGTCATTGGAACGATATCCGCTGCAATCGCAGTGGCAACCAAATCAAGGTATTCCGTTAAATCTTCGATGGTTTGATTTCTATTTTTCCCTAACGCTTGAATCAATTTGAAGCCAATTCCACAGCCACACAATTCGTCATAAGGATAATTACAATCGTCTCTTTTTGGGTCTAAAACGGCTACTGCATCTGGAAGGGATTCTCCTGGTCGGTGGTGATCACAAATGATAAAATCGATGTTTCGCTCTTTGGCATAAGCCACATGATCTATCGATTTTATTCCGCAATCTAGGGCAATTATTAATGAAAAATCATTGTCGTCGGCGAAGTCAATTCCTTTGAAAGAAATTCCGTAACCTTCATCATAACGATCTGGAATATAAGTTGCCACATCTGAATAATACGATTTTAAGTAGGAAGACACTAATGAAACTGCGGTTGTTCCATCAACATCATAATCTCCAAAAACGAGAATTTTTTCTTGTTGGGCTATGGCCAATTCTATTCTTGCAACTGCTTTATCCATGTCTTTCATCAGATACGGATCATGCAAATGATCTAAGCTAGGTCGGAAAAATTTTTTCGCCACATCAAAAGTTTCGATACCCCGTTGCACCAAAAGAGTGGCAACATAATCTTCAACATTAAGGGCATTGGCGAGTTCGGTTACTTTTTGAGGATCGGGTTTTGATTTTACTTTCCAGCGCATAGTGTTATTTTGAATGGGTTTAATATCTAACTTACTTCGTTGATTTTCCTCCTACAATTACTACAATCTCGCCTTTTGGAGGTTTGTTTTCAAAGTGAGTGAGGACTTCTCGAACGGTTCCACGAACATTTTCTTCGTGCAATTTTGACAATTCTCGAGAAACACAAATTGGTCGGTCTTCGCCAAAATAAGTAATGAATTCCGTTAAGGTTTTGACTAATTTATGAGGCGAAACGTATAAAATCATGGTACGAGTTTCTTCGGCTAAAGCCAAATACCGTGTTTGTTTTCCTTTTTTGTCAGGTAAAAATCCTTCGAAAACAAATTTGTCGTTGGGCAATCCACTGTTGACTAATGCTGGCACAAATGCAGTTGCTCCGGGCAAACATTCCACTTCAATTCCGTTTTCAACACAAGCGCGGGTTAATAAAAATCCTGGGTCTGAAATTGCTGGTGTTCCTGCGTCAGAAATCAATGCCATCGTATCGCCCGCTTTCAGTCTTGAAATTAAATTCTCAATTGTTTTATGCTCGTTGTGCATGTGGTGGCTGTGCATATGGGTGCCAATTTCGAAATGTTTTAGTAATTTTCCACTGGTACGGGTATCTTCAGCCAAAATTAAATCGACTTCTTTCAGTACTCGAATGGCACGAAAAGTCATGTCTTCCAAATTTCCAATAGGCGTGGGAACGATATATAATTTTGACATAAAAATGAATTAAATTCAAACGGTATTGGGAAATTAAATGGGAAATTAAGCAAATTTCTTTTCTACAATTTCCATAAATCGAGCCTCATATTCTTCTTTTCCCTCCCAATTATCGTAATCAGGTTTTACCATGTCTTCAATGAAGTTTTGGGCTTCTTCAAAAGTATCAAAAGTGCTCAACTGAGAAACTACGCGGTTTAAATCTTCACTGCTTCCGGCAAATAATTGTTTTTCAAATGCAATTCTGTCGTTCAATCCAAAGGTTATTGTTTTTGCTAAAGCATCGTTGATGCTTATTTCTTTATCAAATTCAAAGTTGGGAATCGACTTTTCTTCCTCTTCAATTTCTTCTGAAGCTTCCATTTCAAAAACAGGAGAAAAAATGACTTCATCATCGTCTGTGTCATCTTTTTCCTCAACTTCTTCTTGAATTGGGTCAAATACACGTTCAAAAACAGGATCAGAGCTAGTACCTAATAAATCTTCAAATGAAATTTGCTTTGCTTCGGTTTTTGTTTTTTTATCTTCTACTTCTTCCACATTGAAAAGCTCAAAATGAGTCTCTGTTGCTGCTTCCTCCTCAGGGTCTTCTTCGTTTTCTATTTCATCCTCGGTTTCTTCCTCATGTTCTTCAGAAAAATCTTCTTCTTCAGTTTCCTCTACCGCTTCATTCTCTTGTTCTTCAGAAAAATCCTCCTCTTCAGTTTCCTCTTCCGCTTCCTCCTCGATTTCTTCAACTAATTCTTTTTGGATTTCAATTTCTTCAGGAGCAAATTCTACTTCTTCAACTTCAGGTTCATTTTCCAGAGCATTGTTAACTAATTCATGAATATCAGAATTTCCAATGGTTGGTTTTACATCCGAAAAATTCTCTTCAACAAATTTTAAAACCGACAATTTTTCATATAGTTTTTGGGTTTCTAAATGCAATTGCGTTAAATCTTCTTTGTTTTTTAGCTTTAAAATTCGGTGTGCTATACTGATTAAATCAGCTTCCAACTTTTTTTTCATAACAATAATATTATTTTGTGTGAGGTTGTTTCAGTTTAAAAATCTTCTTTAATCTATTATTTACACAAAGGAAGAAGTAACCTTTGATAAAAATTTTCTACATTTGAATCGACGTAAAAGTATAAAATTTTCAAATCGATTTGTTAGCGTTACAAAGTAATAAAAAGTATTCATTTTAAGAGCAAGAAAAGTAAAAAAATGTTTCTCGAAAATACAGTAAATCATAAAGAACAATTTGGATGGATAGAAGTAATCTGCGGATCTATGTTTTCCGGTAAAACGGAAGAGCTAATTCGAAGATTGAAAAGAGCGCAATTTGCAAAGCAAAAAGTAGAAATTTTCAAGCCTTCGCTAGATACTCGCTATCATAATGAAATGGTGGTTTCTCACGATGCTAATGAAATTCGTTCTACTCCAGTTCCTGCTGCTGCAAATATTGCAATATTGGCCCAAGGGTGCGATGTGATTGGAATTGACGAGGCACAATTTTTTGACGATGAAATTGTTAAAATCTGTAATGATTTGGCAAACCAAGGAATTCGAGTAATTGTTGCTGGCCTTGATATGGATTTTAAAGGAAACCCTTTTGGCCCAATGCCGGCACTTATGGCAACCGCGGAATATGTTACCAAAGTGCACGCCGTATGCACAAGAACTGGTAATTTAGCCAATTATAGCTTTAGAAAAGCCGATGGTGACCATTTAGTATTGCTAGGTGAAACTGAGGAGTACGAACCTTTAAGTCGCGCGGCTTATTTTTATGCGATGAAAGAAAATCAAGAACGTACTAAAGCTTCAAATAAATCAAAAAAACGATAACTCCAATTGCGTTTAAACTCTAAAAATATTGCTCAAATTTTGAATTCCAATTGGTTTGGGGCATCAAGCATACTTGAAATTTCTCATATTTCAATAGACAGCAGATCGATGCAAAATGGTGTTGGAACTTTATTTTTTGCACTAGTTGGACCCAATAATAACGGCCATAATTACATTGCTGAATTAATTCAAAAAGGGGTTCATAATTTTGTAGTCAACTCCATTCCAGATAATTTAAAAGAAAAAGCAAATTTTCTTGTGGTGGAAAACACTCTTGACGCGCTTCAAAAATTTGCTGGTTATTACCGAAATTTATACCATTTCCCAATAATTGGAATCACAGGAAGTAACGGAAAAACGATAGTAAAGGAATGGCTGAATTTTCTATTAAGTCCAGATTTTTTAATTATTAGAAGTCCCAAAAGCTATAATTCTCAAGTGGGTGTTCCGTTGTCTATTATTTCAATAAATGAAAATCACAACCTTGGAATTTTTGAAGCTGGAATTTCTACCACCAATGAAATGACTAAGCTGGAGCAAATTATCCGGCCAACAATTGGGATTTTAACTAATTTAGGTTCGGCCCACGATGAAGGATTTGCCAATTTTGAACAAAAAATTAAAGAGAAAGTTGGGCTTTTTGCAAATGCTGAAATCTTAATTTATAAAAAAGACAAAGTGGTTGCCGAGTTTTTAAATTCCAATTTGAAAACCTTCTCCTGGTCTTTTAACGATTCTACAGCTGATGTATTTATTTCGCAAAAATCACTTTCCGATAAAACGATTCTAGATGTAAATCATTCAGGGGAAAAATTCGAAATTACTATTCCTTTTAAAGACAATGCTTCAATAGAAAATGCCATTCATTGTTTAATGGTTTTATTGTATTTAAAATACGATAATTCATTGATTCAAAGCCGTTTGGAAATGCTTTATCCGGTGGAAATGAGATTGAAAGTAAAAACTGGAATTCATAATTGCACTCTTATTGACGATAGTTATAGTTCTGATTTTCAATCACTAAAAATTGCTTTGGATTTTCTTGAAAGTCAAAAACAACATACCTACAAAACTATAATTCTATCTGATATTTTTCAAAGCGGTTTGTCCAATGATGATTTGTATTCTAAAGTTTCAGAGTTAATAGTTTCCAATAAAATCAATAGGGTAATTGGTATTGGAGAAACTATATCCAACTATAAAAATAAGTTTGTAAACTGCATTACTTATTTAAATACCGAAGCCTTTATTGCCGATTTTAATTCGCTTAATTTTGACAGTGAAACCATCTTAATTAAAGGTGCAAGATTATTTGAATTTGAAAAAATAGTTCATTTATTGGAAGAAAAAACACATGAAACAGTTCTTGAAATCAATCTAAACGCTATTAGTCACAATTTAAATTATTTCAAATCTAAGTTGGAACCAATTACCAAAATTATGGTAATGGTTAAGGCTTTTGGATATGGAAATGGCGGCTTTGAAATAGCAAAATTATTAGAACACCACCACGTAGATTATTTAGGAGTGGCTTTCGCCGATGAAGGAATTACGTTGAAAAATGCAGGAATTAAGTTGCCAATTATGGTATTAAATCCAGAAAGCACAAGTTTTTCAGCAATTATTCAACACCATTTAGAACCAGAAATTTATAGTTTGAAAGGCTTGAATTCCTTTTTACAAATAGCAAAAAACAATCATTTGGAAAATTATCCAATACATATAAAATTGGATACCGGAATGCACCGATTGGGATTTGAAGAAGATAATATTGAAGCACTAATTTCAATTTTAAAAGATAATAAATCGGTAAAAGTGAAAAGTATTTTGTCGCACATGGCAACCAGCGATTCTATGGATAATAGAGATTTTGCCCTTTACCAAATTCAATTGTTTGAAAAATTATCTTCAAAAATTATATCAGAATTAAATATAACCCCCATTCGACATTTATTAAATACTTCAGGAATTAGTAATTTCCCAGAAGCTCAATTAGACATGGTTCGTCTAGGAATTGGATTGTATGGCGTTTCAAATGATCCTCGAGAACAACGGTTTTTAGAAACCGTGGGGACATTAAAATCCATAATTTCTCAAATAAGAATTATAAAAGAGGGAGAAAGCGTGGGCTACGGCAGACGATTTATAGCACAGAAAGAAGCTACTATTGCTACAATTCCTATTGGTTATGCCGACGGAATTTCTAGACACTGGGGAAATGGAGTGGGATTTGTAACAATAAAAGGTCAAAAAGCTACCATTATAGGAAGTATTTGTATGGATATGTTAATGGCAGACGTTTCAGAAATTGAATGTCATGAAGGCGATGAAGTTGTTTTATTTGGTGAAAATCCAACAGTAAGTTTCATTGCTGAAAAATTAGGAACGATTTCCTATGAAATTCTAACAGGAATTTCCCAAAGGGTGAAACGAGTTTTTTATAGAGAATAATTAATTAATAACCAAACAAATATGAAAATGATCTCAGAATTTAAGGCCTTCGCAATGAGGGGAAATGTTGTAGAACTGGCAATTGGTGTCGTAATTGGAGCTGCCTTCGGCAAGATAGTTAGCTCATTGATAGACGATGTTATAACGCCACTAATGTTAAAGCCTGCTTTAGAAGCGGCAAAAATCACAGAAATAAATCAATTAGTAGCTTTTGGTGGGGTTAAATATGGCGTATTTATTTCGTCCGTAATAAATTTCATCATTGTTTCGTTTGTATTATTTTTAGTAGTAAAAGCCGTAAATGTTTACAAAAAGAAAAATGAAATTGAGGATGTTCAAGAAAAGAAAGGTCCGACTCAAGAAGAATTGCTGACAGAAATTAGAGATTTATTAAAAAAATAATTCCGCTACATTACATATTCTAATTTAAACCACGCCAAAAGCGTGGTTCTTTTTTGTTATATTCATAACAATTGTTGGATTTTTGTTAAGCTTATGATTTTTGAAATGAAGTTTATGTACTTTTGCAAGGCAAATTAATTAAAATTAAAATATATGAGAATTGCAGTTGTTGGTGCTACAGGAATGGTTGGAGAAATTATGCTAAAAGTTTTAGCCGAAAGAAATTTCCCTATAACTGAATTAATTCCAGTTGCTTCTGAAAAATCTATTGGAAAAGAATTAGAATTCAAAGGGAAATATTACAAGGTTGTAGGCATGCAAACTGCTGTTGATATGAAAGCAGATATTGCCTTGTTTTCTGCTGGTGGCGATACTTCTTTAGAGTGGGCTCCAAAATTTGCAGCAGCAGGAACTACCGTCATTGACAATTCTTCGGCATGGAGAATGGACCCAACAAAAAAATTAATTGTGCCTGAAATAAATGCTTCAGAGCTAACAAAAGAAGATAAAATAATTGCAAATCCAAATTGCTCTACAATACAAATGGTGCTGGTTTTGAATCCATTACACAAAAAATACAATGTAAAACGCGTAATCGTTTCAACTTATCAGTCCATTACTGGAACTGGGGTTAAAGCGGTTCAGCAATTGGAAAATGAATATTCTGGAGTTCAAGGTGAAATGGCTTACAAGTACCCAATTCACAGAAATGCAATACCTCAATGTGACAGTTTTGAAGATAACGGTTACACCAAAGAAGAAATGAAGTTAGTTCGTGAAACTAAAAAAATATTAAGCGACAACTCCATAAAAGTAACCGCAACAGCAGTTCGTGTGCCTATTGTTGGAGGTCATAGTGAAGCGGTAAATGTGGAATTTTCTTCTGATTTTGACATTAACGAAGTGCGTTCTATTTTAGAAAGTACATCTGGCGTTGTGGTTCAAGATAGTACTGAAAATTTTAGTTACCCAATGCCTATTTATGCGGAAGGAAAAGACGAAGTTTTTGTGGGTAGAATTCGTCGGGACGAAAGCCAAGAAAAAACACTAAACATGTGGATTGTATCTGATAATTTAAGAAAAGGTGCTGCCACAAATACAGTTCAAATTGCAGAATATTTAGTAGCAAATAATATGGTTTAATTACCTATTTTTCTGAAATGAATATATAAAATACGAAAGTTGAAAAAGAATAAAATACTTATTAATTTTTGTTTAGTGATTGCGATATTGTTTTCAATATTGTTTCAATCACACGATTCATATATCCACTTCATAAAAGAAAAAACTGAGGCTGAATGTCGCCATAAAAGTTCATCGAAACACCAAATCACGCACTTACACCGTTCATTGGAACACTGTTTTGTGTGTGAATTTGCTTTTAGTTCGGCAGTACCATTTTCAGCTTTTGAATTTAATTCACAAAATGTATCGTTTGAAACGGCTTGTAATTTTTTCTATTCTGACGTTGTAATAACCTTTGAAAAAAATTCAAATTATCTTCGAGGTCCCCCTGTTTTTAATATTTAATCTGAAATAAATCAGTAATGAAATACTGAATAAAATTCAATAAATAACATAAAAACATAAAATGAAAAAGATACTAATTGCCCTTTTAATAGGGTTTTCAGCATTTGTAAATGCACAAAATAAAATATCAGGCAAAATTACAGATAAAGACAATAACCCAATAAAAGGGGTGAATATATTCGTTTCAGAGCTACATAAAAGTTCGGAAACAGATGAAAACGGAACCTACTCTATTAATAGCGTTCCTAATGGAACTATAAAAATTACCTATACATTGCTCGGTTTTGCATCCCAAAATAAAACGCTTATGGTCGAAAATGGGGAAAATAAATTGGACATCGTTTTGGAACCCACTTTGTTTCAAATGGACGAGGTAATTGTGGCCACTTCATTTCATAAATTACAATCACAGAATGTAATGAAAGTAGATCATGAAAGCATTAAATCATTACAACAAAAAGGGGCGGTTACCTTAATCGAAGGATTAGAAACACTTCCCGGAATTTCACAAATTTCAACGGGCGCTTCCATTGGTAAGCCCGTGATAAGAGGGTTAAGCGGCAATCGAGTTTTAGTTTATTCTCAAGGTATTCGTCTTGAAAATCAGCAATTTGGGGAAGAACACGGATTAGGATTAAACGATGCTGGCTTGGAAAGCGTTGAAGTTATTAAAGGGCCAGCCTCTTTACTTTATGGCTCTGATGCTTTAGGTGGCGTGCTGTATTTTAACCCCGAAAAATTTGCAAAATCTAACACATTTGAAGGAGATTTTAGTCAAAAATTATTCTCAAATACACTTGGAAGCAACACTACTTTGGGATCAAAAGCTTCATCCGAAAATTGGAAATATCTAGTTCGTGGAAGCAATAGTTTTCATTCTGATTATAAAATTGCAGACGGAAATAGGGTGACAAATACAAGATTTAATGAAAGTGATTTGAAAACAGGAATCGGTTATAGCAACTCCATATTTTCATCCGTTTTACGATATAATTTTAACAAACTGGATCTTGGAATTCCTGAATATGGAATTGCGGAACAAAGTTCAAGTTCAACTACCGAATATCCAAAACAAGCTGTTACCAATCATGTTTTAAGTTTAAATTCAACCTTGTTTTTCAATACCTCTAAACTTGATGTTGACTTGGGATTTATCTCCAATAACCGAAGTGAATTTGAGGATAGCGAAATTGCAAATTTGAAAATGAAATTGAATACTTTAAATTATAATTTGAAATACCATTTGCCAAAAGCGGGAAAATTAGAGTCTATTTTTGGAATTCAAGGAATGGCTCAAACCAATGTAAATTCAGGTTCAGAATACCTAATTCCTAATGCCAACACAAAAGATTTTGGAGTGTTTGGAACGGCAAATTATGAATGGAATTCGAGCGTTTTACAAGCAGGAATTCGTTTCGATAATAGAAATATAAATACTGAAAGCTATGGAGTTTTAGGAGATGAGGGCTCATTTGAAGCAATTGCAAAAAACTACAACAGTTTTAATGGTTCGCTAGGATATAAAACTGATTTAACTAAAGAATTTACTTTGAGAATTAATGTGGCTTCTGGTTTCCGAGCTCCAAATTTAGCTGAATTAACTTCAAATGGGGTTCATGAAGGCGCTAATCGCTATGAAATTGGAAATAGTAATTTATCAACTGAGCAAAACGTACAAACCGATTTAAATTTTGAATATCAAAACAGTCATTTTGAGTTTTTTGCCAACGGATTTTACAATAAAATCAATAATTATATTTATTTAAATCCATCAGCTAATACAATTGCTGGTTATGATGTTTTCAACTATTTTCAAACCAACGCTAAATTATACGGTGGGGAATTTGGAGTTCATTTTCATCCGCACCCGCTAGATTGGCTACACTTTGAAAGTAGTTTTGAAACGGTAACAGGCGAAAAACAAAATGGAGAATTTTTACCATTTATTCCTGCTAACAATTGGAATAACAGTTTGCGAGCAGAATTTAATATTAAAAATTGGTTGAAAGACGGGTTTGCAACATTGAACGTTTCCAATACATTCGATCAAAAGAAAGTAAGTGGTTTTGAAACTAATACCGACGGCTATACTTTGGTTAATTTGGGAATTGGAGGGCAAATAACTATTTGGAAAACCCATTTTAACTTTAATATCAATGGGAACAATCTATTTAATAAAAGTTATGTTGCTCATTTATCAAGATTAAAAAATGATGGTATTCCAAATATTGGAAGGAATATCATTTTGGGAATCAATTTTAGTTTATAAAATTTACTTTGCTATAAAATATATTTTATTAATAATAAACTCCCTATTTTTGTGTAAAACTAATCTCATATGAAAAAAATAATTTTAGTAATGGCGGTAACTACTTCCATTGCAGCATTTTGTCAAAATCAAAAAATGGAAACTTTAACCTATCCGGAAACTAAGAAAACAGCAACCGTTGATACTTATTTTGGTACTGAAGTTAATGACCCTTATCGATGGTTAGAAGACGACAAATCTGAAGAAACAGCCGCTTGGGTTAAAGAAGAAAACAAAGTAACTTTTGATTATTTATCTAAAATTCCTTTTAGAAATAAGATTAAAGAACGAATGGAAAAACTATGGAATTATGAAAAAATTTCTGCGCCATTCAAAGAAGGAGGTTTCACTTATTTCTACAAAAACAATGGGCTTCAAAACCAATCGGTATTATACAGAACCGATAAATCTGGAAAAGAAGAAGTTTTTTTAGATCCTAATACTTTTTCAAAAGACGCTACAACATCTCTTGATGGATTGAGTTTTTCTAAAGATGGGTCTAAGGTTGCTTATTCCATTTCTAAAGCAGGAAGTGATTGGAGAACGGTGATTTTCATTGATGCTAAAACAAAAAAAGAAATTGATACTCCGCTTGTTGATGTTAAATTTAGCGGGCTTTCTTGGAAAGGAAACGAAGGGATTTTTTATTCTAGTTATGAAAAACCAAAAGGAAGTGAGCTTTCGGCTAAAACCGACGAACACAAATTATATTTTCACCAATTAGGAACCGCTCAAAAAACCGACTTAGTTATCTTTGGAGATAAGGCAAAACGTCGTTATGTGGGTGGAAGTGTTTCTGAAGATGATCGCTACTTGTTTATTTCGGCAGCAAATTCTACCTCTGGTAACGAATTGTATGTAAAAGATTTGAGCATACCAAATTCAGCAATTGTTCCTATTGTTAGTAATTTTGATTTTGATGTTGACGTGATTGATAATTTAGGCTCAAAATTATTTATCCTTACTAATATCAACGCGCCTAACAAAAGAATTGTAACTGTAGATGCAAGCAATCCGGGTACTGAAAACTGGGTTGATTTTATCCCTGAAACCGACAATGTGTTATCGCCAAGTACTGGAGGTGGATATATTTTTGCAACTTACATGAAGGACGCCATTTCGTTAGTAAAACAATATGATTTTAAAGGAACTTTAATTCGTGAGGTAACTTTGCCTGGTATTGGAACCGCTTCTGGTTTTGGTGGAAAAGCAAAAGATACCGAACTGTATTTTTCTTTTACAAATTATACAACTCCGGCAACTATTTACAGTTTCAATCCTAAAGAAGGTAAGGCTACGGTTTATAAAAAACCCGTAGTAGATTTCAAAAGTGAAAATTATATTTCAACACAAGTCTTTTATACTTCAAAGGATGGAACCAGAATTCCAATGATTATTACCCACAAAAAAGGGTTAAAATTAGAGGGGAAAAACCCTACCATTCTTTATGGATATGGTGGTTTCAATATTAGCTTAACTCCTAGTTTTAGTATTGCAAATGCGGTATGGCTTGAAATGGGAGGAATTTATGCGGTTGCTAATCTTCGCGGAGGTGGAGAATACGGTAAGAAATGGCATGATGCAGGAACCAAACTACAAAAGCAAAATGTATTTGATGATTTTATAGCTGCGGCACAATATTTAATTGCCGAAAAATACACGTCTTCTGATTTCTTAGCTATTAAAGGAGGTTCCAACGGCGGATTATTGGTTGGCGCAGTAATGACACAAAAACCGGAATTGATTAAGGTGGCGCTTCCGGCTGTGGGTGTAATGGATATGTTGCGTTATCACACGTTTACCGCAGGAGCTGGATGGGCTTATGATTATGGAACTGCTGAAGATTCAAAAGAAATGTTTGAGTACATCAAAGGTTATTCTCCTGTTCAAAATGTAAAAATGGGTACGAAATATCCTGCCACTTTGGTAACAACTGGAGATCATGATGATCGTGTGGTGCCGGCTCATAGTTTTAAATTTGCTGCTGAATTACAAGCAAAACATGTAGGAAATAATCCGGTTTTAATTCGAATAGAAACCAATGCTGGTCACGGGGCTGGTAAACCGGTTTCAAAAACAATTGAAGAAGCTTCCGATATTCAAGCGTTTACGCTATTTAACATGGGATTTAATAGCTTACCATAATATAAAAAACGCCCAAAAAATTATTTTTGGGCGTTTTCATTTTTATTTATGAGTCACTGAAAAACAACAATAAAATGACTGTATATAAAATTGGGAAAAAACATAAAAAAGCAATTCCTACTTTTCAGTCAATTTGGTTCAGAGGGAAGCGATTTCTCTAATAATTCTATTCGTTTCAGAATATTTTCAAGTACCCCTTCAGGTAAATTATTGTTCAAAACCTCTAATTCCCTAAATACCATTTTATCTTTTTCGATAAAATAATCAAGCCCTATATTAAAAATTTCGCAGACTTTTTGCATTACCAAAAAATCGGGAATGGTTTTACTAGATTCAAAATTAGAAACTGTAGTTTGCCCCACATTCAGTTTGTATGCCAATTCTTCTTGACTCCATTTATTTTGAATTCGCAATTTTCTAATTTTTGTCCCTAATATCATTTGTTGGCTTTTATATTCTCAAATATAGCAAATATTTGCTTAACAATAGCAATATTCAAATTGTTTTCTTATTTCTATAATATGAGATTTGATTATTGTTTCAATAATGAAACAAATAAAAAATTCCTTATGAAACTATTTCATTATTTACTTTTCATTACATCGTTTATAAACGCACAACAATCTGTACGAATTACTTATGAATCAAAAAGAATTTATCCCGATAGTTTTTTGCGGACATTTTCAGAAAGTCAAAAAATAGCCTTTGACGAGGCCCAAAAAAGACCTTATTATGCAACACTTACAAATAATGGTGAGGAATCATTATATATGAGTGTGGATAGAAAAAATGATGAGGTGCTTCCTGGAACAAATACGATGTATAATCATGAAAAAGATGGGGAAATTATTTTACATACCCCAAAATATTGGAGATTAAAAAATTTTAAAGAAAAAAATATTATTTATTTTTCGATAATTGATAACAAAGAGTATTATTACAAAAAACAAATCGTAAAACCACAACACTATTTTACAGATAAAACATTATATGTAGATAAATACTTGTGTAATAATGCCTACCGTGTCAATCCTAAAAACAATGATACCATAAAATATTGGTACACCAAAGAAATCCCAATAGATGATGGCCCAATTAGTACATTGGGATTGCCAGGGATGGTGTTAAAAATAGAATCAAAAAACTCATTGGAATATGCCACAAAAATAGAATTTTTCAAAGAAAAAATTGTAATTGATAGACCAAAGGAATCGTATAATCTTACGCCACCAGAGGAAATGAAAAAATTAGAGTTGGAAGCGGAAAAACCAAAGTCTTATATAGATGCTCTAGGAAGAGAAGTAACAACTGAAAGGGCTAAACAATAAAAAATGATAAAAAAAGTCTGCCTAATTATTTTACTTATACAATTCAAATTTGCTTTTTCACAAAACACAACTGTAATAAATTTTGAAGAAAAGGTGATTGTATCAAAAGAAATGTTACAAAAAGCACCGCCAATGTTAAGAGAAGTAATACAAAAACAACTCAATAACACCATCGTTTTATCTATAGTAAAATTTAAAAAAAATATTGTTTATTATAGTAACATCGAAACTAATAAACAAATAAACATAAATGGTAAAGTTGCAAAAAAAAATAACGTTACTTTAATGGACACAGAAACTTCGATACGTTCAAAAAAAATTAAAATAAAAAAAGATTTTATAAAGCAAAATTATACAGTAAAAGAAAATAATAAATTAGTTACCAAATCATTAGAAAAAGTAAAGTGGGTTATAACAAAAAAAACTAAACAAATTTTAAACTACAACTGCTATCTTGCTTTAACTACTTTTAAAGGACAAAAACTTGAAGTCTATTTTACAAAAGAAATAACCGGAAATGCATCCCCTGAAAAACTCCCATTCATTAATGGTGTGATTCTCGAGTATAGTACAGCAACTAAAACGAGTATAGCAACCCAAGTACAATTCAACCAACCTGATATTAAAAACTATTTTGAAGAATAACATAATCAAAGTTTACTTTGAATAGTAACAAAAATCAAACGGTTAAGATGGTTTAGATTATGATATAAAATGACGGGTATTTATAAATTAAAATGAGTAGTCTTTAATACTCAATTTTTCCCACATACCGCATTGCCTTAACAATTCTTCCTTTTCGTTTGTTGATATAAACCGTGGAATTGGTGGCTTTGTATTTTCTTGGGTTGGGCAAAATCGCTGCAATTCCGGCAGCTTCTCTTGGAGTAAGACTAGATGCGCCTTTGCGGTACCAATATTCCGTTGCGGCTTGTGCTCCATAAATTCCGTCGCCCATTTCAATTGAATTTAAATAAACCTCCATAATCCTTTCTTTGCCCCAAATTAATTCAATTAAAACGGTGAAATAGGCCTCAAACCCTTTACGAATATAACTTCTGCCTTGCCAAAGAAAAACGTTTTTAGCAGTTTGTTGAGAAATGGTGCTTCCTCCTTTTATTTTTTTCCCTTTTTGGTTATTTTTAAAAGCCATTTTCATTGCAATAAAATCAAAGCCATGGTGGGTCAAAAAGGTTCCGTCTTCACTCGCAATTACTGCTTTTTGTAGGTTTTTTGAAATTTCTTCGATAGGAACCCAGTCGTGGTTGAAAACCATTTCTTTACCGTCAACTTTCATTTCAATTGCTCTTGTAACCATTAAAGGCGTGAATGGAACAGGAACAAATTTGAATAGCACCACTAATCCAATTGATATTCCTAAAAACCAAAGTAATACTCTAAATACAATTCGGATAAATTTTTTCCACATAAAAATTATATTAAATCGGCTAATTCTGTGCCTACCAAACTCCCAATTGCAACTCCCATTCCGCCCAATCGAACTCCACAAAAAACATTGCTAGAAACGGGTTCAACTATTGGTTTTTTTGAAGCTCCAAGCCCCATAATTCCGCTCCAACGATGATCAATTTTAACTTCTTGAATTGGTAAAATTACTTCTTTTAATAACTTTTCCAAGTGGTTTTGAATTAATTGAGTTTCGCCAAATTCATCGGTTGCTTCGCCTTGAAAATCGAGGTTTCGGCCTCCACCAAGTAAAATTCTATCGCCAATATTTCTAAAATAATAATAACCTTTGTCTAAATGGAAGGTTCCTTTTAGGTGTAAGTTGGGTATTGGATGTGTTATTAAAACTTGAGCTCGAGCTGGTTTAACTTCGCCTTTGGTTAATTCTGAAGCAAATCCATTGGTAGCAAATAATAGCTTTTTGGTTTTGAATGAAAAATCTTCAAGTGCCACCTCAACATTGGTTCCATTGTCATTAAATGAAGTTACTTTTTGTTGGTTCAAAATCAAAATATCATTTGCAGCAGCTTGTTTTAATAATTCTTGCATCATATTTCCAGTGTCAATTTGGCCCTCAAATGGATTGAAAATAACACTTTCAAATATTCCGTTAAACCCAAAGCGATCTATTTCTTTAGAATAAACATCGGATTTAAATAGGGGTTGCAAAATTTCATTAATAAAAGGAATTTTATTGATACATTCCAAATAATCCGATTCGTGTTCTTTTAAAAACAACTCGTATCCGCCAAAAGGCTTGTAGTCTAAGTTGACATCGCCTACGCGTTTTCGTAATAATTTAAGTCCTTCCCAGCGTTTTTGAATCAAATTGATTACTTCTTCTTCTGAATGGGATTTTAGGTCGTCAATAATTTCGGACAAGCTTCCAAAACAGGCAAAACCAGCATTTTTTGTACTTGCGCCTTGAGGTAAAACGCCTTTTTCAAGAATAATTATTTTACTGTTTGGGAATCGTTCACGAAGTCGTAATGCAGCGTGAAGCCCAACAATACCGCTTCCTACAACGGTATAATCAACATTGGTAAACCAATTTTTTATTTCCCAATAACTGAGCTGCATCTTTTTTTATTCCAAATGTAATTAATCTTGGCAAATAAATATAATGTTAATTGCTAAACCCTACTCTTTGATAGTCAGAAAATAAATATATTAGAAAAATTGAGTACTTTTAAACCTTCAAAAATAATTATTACTATGAAAAAATTACTGATTTTAACTTTAATCACAATGAGTATTAATGCCTTTGCTCAAAACATAATGTCGCCTGAATTACTATGGAAATTAGGTAGAATTTCTCCATTAGGAATTTCAAAAGACGATAAAAATATTATTTACAAAGTTTCAACTCCTTCAGTTGAAGAAAATAAATCGAATTCTAAGTATTATTCTGTGCCTATAAATGGCGAAACGGTGATGGAAATTTCCGATTACAAATCTTTATTGACTGATAAAAATGTATCTCCAGATGGAAAATATACCGTTTACAACGAAGAGGTAAAAATCGATAAAGTTCACGGAAAAGACTTCTATCCTAATTTGGATAAATCCAATGCTCAAATCTATAATGGTTTGGATTATCGCCATTGGGATTCTTGGAATGAAGGTAAATTCAATCACGTTTTTTATAAATCAAACGATGAAAAATCGGTTGGAATTGACATTATGAAAGGCGAAAATTTCGATGCTCCTCAAAAGCCATTTGGCGGTGATGAAGATTATATTTGGTCGCCAGACAGCAAAAGTATTTTATACGTATGTAAGAAAAAAGCGGGAACGGCTTATGCAATTTCTACAAATACTGATATTTACGAATACCACATTGAAACTGGAATTACTGAAAACAAAACAGAAGGTAATTTAGGTTATGATACCGCTCCAACATTTTCACCAACGGGAAATTTAACTTGGTTGCAAATGAAACGCGACGGTTATGAAGCCGATAAAAACGATATTGTTGTTAGTTTTAAAGGAATAACTATTAACCTTACGGCAAATTGGGACGGAAGTGTGGAAAGTTATATTTGGAGCAAAGACGGAAAGAAAGTTTATTTTCAAGCGGCTGTAGATGGAACGCTTCAATTGTTTGTGGTTGATTTTCCAGGATTAACAAAAAAAATGCCTGAAGTAATTCAAGTTACCAATGGTGATTTTGACGTTTCAGGATTAGTAGGAATTGTAGGCGATAAAATCTTTGTTACCAGAACAGATATGAATCATGCTGCCGAGTTGTATTCGTATGATTTGAAGAAAAAAGTTTGGAATCAATTATCCAATGTAAATACAGCAACCTACTCTACATTGGCGTTAAGCAAAACAGAACGAAGATATGTAACCACAACTGACGGTAAAAAAATGTTGGTATGGGTAATTTTACCTCCAAATTTTGATGCTTCAAAAAAATACCCAACGCTATTGTATTGCCAGGGCGGACCACAATCTCCACTGACGCAATTTTACTCTTTCCGTTGGAATTTCCAATTAATGGCCGCTAACGGTTACATTGTTGTGGCACCAAATCGAAGAGGAATGTATGGTCATGGGGTAGAATGGAATGAGCAAATCAGTAAAGATTGGGGCGGACAAGTAATGAAAGATTACCTATCAGCGATTGACGATGTGGCTAAAGAAAATTATGTTGACAAGACTAGATTAGGATGTGTTGGCGCTAGTTATGGCGGTTATTCGGCATTTTATTTGGCTGGAATTCACAACAACAGATTCAAAACTTTTATAGCTCACGATGGTGTGTTTAATACACAAAGTATGTTTGGAACTACGGAAGAAGTTTTCTTTAACAACTGGGATTTTGGCGGTGCCTATTGGGAAAAAGACAACAAAGCGGCTCAGAAAGCCTATACTGAATTTAATCCTGCAAACCACGTTGACAAATGGAATGCCCCAATATTAATTATTCAAGGTGGAATAGATTTTAGAGTTCCTATTGGACAATCGCAAGAGGCTTTTCAAGCGGCACAATTGCGAGGAATTAAAAGTAGATTCTTGTATTTTCCAGATGAAAATCACTGGGTTTTGAAACCACAAAATGCACAAGTTTGGCAAAAGGAATTTTACAAATGGTTGAAAGAAACACTTTAATTAATTGCTAATTTAATACAAAAACCACGGGATTGTTTCCGTGGTTTTTTATTTCAAATGCATTCGTACCTTTGTAAATCAGAATTAGAAATTAAAAATGAACTTCACTTATTCAAAAGCCGAAAAACTAAAAAGCAAAACAACTATTGATTTACTTTTTTCAAAAGGAAAATCGGTGTCGAAATATCCTTTGCGATTGGTTTATATTGAAGGTGATTTTGGTGAAGGAATTCCAATAAAAATGGGCGTTTCGGTTTCTAAAAAACATTTTAAAAAAGCCGTTGACAGAAACCATTTTAAAAGAGTTCTTCGAGAAACGTATCGCCTGAATAAGCACTTACTTTTAGATAATTTATCTACGCCTTTTTCGTTTATGTTTTTATATCAAAGCAAAGACAGATTACCATTTGATGAAATCAATAAAAAGACAATTCAATTGTTTGAAAAATTTTTGGAAACACAAAAAACAGAAATAAAATAAATTAATTCTATGTATAAACACCTTAAAAAACGATATATAATTCCAGTATTGGCAAGCGGAATGCTGTTTATTGGCGTTAGCTTTAAAGACGATTTTTTTGAAGTTGCCAAGCAAATAGAAATTTTCACGACCCTATTCAAGGCAGTAAACAGTAATTATGTCGATAATGTTAATCCAGGAGATTTAATGGATAAAGCCATCAAAAATATGTTGGCCGAGTTAGACCCTTACACGAATTATTTCAATGAGCAAGACGTTGTTAAATACAAAATAAATAATACTGGGGAATACACTGGAATAGGAGCTGTAATTACTCGAAAAGAAGCAAAATTAATCGTAAAAGAAATCTATAAAAATTATCCTGCGGACAAAGCTGGGCTTAAAGTTGGTGATGAAATTATTGAAATTGGCGACATCAGCTTAGCCGATTATAAAGAAGACGCAAGTCAATTATTGAGAGGTGGAAAAAACGCTAAAGTGGAAATAAAATACATTCGTCAAGGAAAAACCCTAAAAGCAAATTTGACTTTAGAAGAAGTAGATGTTAAAGCGGTTCCCTACTTTAGCAAAATAGGCGAAAAAACAGGATATATTGTTTTGAATCAATTTACAGCTAAGGCCTCGACTCAGGTTAAAGAGGCGTTAGAACAATTAAAAAGAGAAGGTGCGGTGAATATTATTTTAGATTTAAGAGGAAATCCAGGTGGTTTGTTGAATGAAGCGGTTAGTATTTGTAATTTATTTGTTCCAAAAAATGAAATTATTGTTACTACAAAATCCAAAACCGAAAAACACAATATTACATTTAAAACCAACAGAGAGCCTATAGATACTGAAATCCCATTGGTGGTTATTGTGGACGGGAAAAGCGCCTCGGCATCGGAAATTGTTGCGGGTGCTTTACAAGATTTAGATCGCGCGGTGATTATTGGCAGTCGAAGTTTTGGAAAAGGATTGGTTCAACGACCAATTGATTTATGCTATGGAACACAAATTAAAATCACCATTTCAAGGTATTTTACCCCTTCTGGAAGATGTATTCAAGCTTTGGATTATTCTCATAAAGATAAAGACGGAAAAGCAATTCGAACTGCTGCATCGGAGTATAATGCCTTTAAAACTAGAAAGGGGCGAACGGTTTATGATGGCGGTGGAATTTTACCAGATGTGGTTTTGGACGAAACAAAACTCAGTACTATTTCAGAGGCCTTGATTAAAAATGAAGGTATATTCAATTTTGTTACTGAGTATTATTATAAAAATCCAAATTTGGGCACCACTATTCCTGTAATTTCTGATTTAGACTTTGCTAATTTTAAAGCGTTTTTAAAGCGCGAAAAAATCTCATTTGATACAGAAACTGAATTGGCATTAAAAAAGACGTTAGCGGCTGCAAAAAAGGAGAAAATAGACGCATCAATAACTAATGAATACCAACAATTGCTTTTGGCTTTGCAAAAAAGTGAGGAAAACATGCTAAATCAAAATCAGAAAGAAATTAAAAATCTGATTCTGGATGAAATAATCAAGCGTTATCAATATAAAGAAGGGCTTTATTTGTATTACACCAAAAACAATTCGGAAATTAAAAAAGCAATCGGAATTTTAAATAATGAAATGGAATACAAAAAGATTCTAAACTAGAATTTACTTAAAAATTTTCATTTCAATGTGCGGAATATCATCTTCTAAATACATTTCTGATGTGGCCACAAATCCATGTGATTCATAGAATTTTTTCAAATACAATTGAGCAGAAATAGTAATGTTTTGTTCCTGGAATCGGTTACTGATTTCTAAAATTGATTGGTCAATTAATTCGTGTCCAAAATTTTTATCTCGGTGTTTTTCTGCAACAACCACTCTTCCTATTGACGAAAATTCAAAATAATCGCCAGGTTTAAATAATCGGGAATAGGCAATTATTTCCCCCTCAAAAATTCCAAATATATGCAAAGCCTTTTGGTCTTTATTGTCGATATCTTGATAAACACAATTTTGTTCAACTACAAATACATCCGATCTTAATCTTAATATTTGATATAATTCTTGATTTGAAAGCTCTTCGAAAGTTTTGGTTTCCCAGATTATTGGCATCTTATTTATTTTTTAATGAATTTTACCGATTTAATTATCGCTTCCAATTCAAACATTAGGTCTCTTTTTTTCATTGAAGGCGCATAACAAAACCCTTCTAAAACTAGCATTCTTTTATTTCTATAATCTTTAATGCAGTAATTGATGAATGGCCCCGACATAAAATCATTTTTCATTTCCCAAGTTCCTTTGGTTTCAAAAGCAGTTCTTTTGGCTAATTTTGTTTTCATGAAATAGGGCGCATAAGCTTGTTCGGTTATCATTTTGGAATACCTTTCGGTTCCATGAATGTACAATGCCCCTATAGAATCTCTGGTTCTAACAATGTTCTTTATTAAACTGGATTTATAACTGGATTCAATATTTTTTATTGGTATTTGATAAATCAAAATACTGTTGCTTCCGCCGGTTATTTCTTTTTTATACCAAATAAATTTCTTTCTAGACAAAACGCTTTTATATCCCTTTGGGATATTGATGTCTATTTTAAATTTCTTTTTAATACGGTCAGATTTTATTATCGAAGTATCTATAACTCTTTGATTTTCGACTATTTCTGTTTCCCTCATTAACTTAATAATTTCGGAGGTATGTTTATCAATTAAGTCTAAAATTTCATGGGTGTTTCTCCCTGAGATATAGAAAATGTTTTGCGGAGTAGCAAATTCATTTTTCCTAATTTCAAATTCACTTTCGGATGATTTTTTTATAACAATACTATTTCGACTATTAACCACATAACCTTCTAAAAACTTTATAGGATATTGATTGATGGTGAACTGAGGTTCCTCTTGTGGGAGTCCAATTACCGAAGAGGCAAAATTATTTCTAATGGTATCGCCTATTTCCCCCTTCCATAGTTGGTCATCAATTAAAACTGAAATCGTATTAATGTCGCCAGTAGTTTTTTCATTGGCGTCGTCGCCTTTGTTTTTGCAAGAAATGAAAAACAAAGCTGTAAGCAGCAAAAAAAAATGGACTTTATTCATATTTTATAAATGAATTAAAGTCCAAATTTAAATAAAAGATATTGTATTAACCGCTAATTTTTAATTTCATTCCCGGTTTTAGATTTTCATTTCTAATTCCATTCCATTTTTTTATGTCTGAAACCGTAATTCCTGGATATTTTTTGGCTATTTTATATAATGAATCCCCTTTTTGTACATAATAGTGTTCTTCTTTTACTTTATTATCAGAAGTCGATTTTTCTTTTTTAGTTGCTTTTTCGGACGCTAATACTTCTGTTTTAGCAACAATTAAGGTGATTCCTAATTGTATATTGTTATCGGAAAGACTGTTCCAAAGTTTTAATTCATCAATAGTAACATGATGTTTTTTTGCGATATTTCCAAGATTGTCTCCTTTTACAACAATATATTCTTGGGTCTTGTATTCTGGTTTTATTGCTACTTCAGTATCGGAATTAAGAGTGTCATTTTCTTTTTCCATTGCTATTTTTAGTTTCGATCCTAAGGCAATATTTCCACTCGATAAATTATTCCACTTTTTAATATCGTCTATTGAAATTGAATATTTCTTTGCGATGTTGCTCAAATTATCGCCTTTTTGAACTATATAAAATTCAGGGGTTTTGGGTTCTCGAGCCTGACTTTCCTCTGTCGTTGCTGTCGCTTTATCAATTGTGGCAAGCGCTTCATTTTTATTATTAGATATATTATTATCCGTTCTAATTTCTCTTTTAACTTTAGTAGCTACCTTCTCATTAACTTTAATTTTCAAAACTTTTCCTGAAGCTACACTATTCTTTTTTAAATTATTCCATTCTTTTATTTCTTTAACGGTAACACCGTAGTTATTGGCTATAGAACTCAAATTATCGCCTCTTTTAACTTTATATTTTTTAGTTGTTTTTACTAATGTGACTACCCGTTCTTCCTTGAATGTTGATTCTGCAATTGCTGGTTGTTCCTCAACGGCGGCTGGCTCTTTTTGGACTTGAGCCACTTCTTTAGATTCCGGGTCCTTTGAACTATTAGCCACATTTTCGTAACTATATATTTTCAACATTTTGCCTCGAGGAGCGTACTTTCCTCTAATGCGATTCCATTTTTTAAGTTCTGTTACCGTAACTCCAAATTTACTGGCGATTTCATTTAAGCTATCTCCTCGTTTTATTTTATAGAATTTGGTGCTCTTGACTATTTGTCCGTCTTCAACTTCGTTATCTTTTGATGCATATCTGCTTTCGAATGGGCGCTCTCTTTTACTAGCCTCATAATTCACATAAGCATAAATTTTATCTTCGTTGGAAGTATAAATGGCCACCTTGTCATTTGGCAAACGCAAATAGTGATTTTCACCCTCAATAAAAGGAACTACATTTCTTTTATAAGCTGGATTTAACAACTGCAGTTGCGAAATTGGAATGTCAATTAAATCGGAAATTTGCTTGAAAGTAATTTCACTTTTAACCATTATGGTGTCAGTGGCAAAGTGCTTAATTTCAGCTCTACTCGGAATAATTCCATGCTCCTTATGGTATTCATAAATGTACATCGTCGCTAAAAATGCAGGCACATATCCTTGTGTTTCTTTGGGTAAATACTTTCTAATATTCCAAAAGTTTTGCTTCCCTCCCGATCTGCGAATTGCTTTCGCCACATTTCCTGGACCCGAATTATACGAGGCCAAAACCAAATCCCAATCGCCGAAAATTTTAAACATATTCGACATATACAACGCCGCGGCATCACTTGCTTTAAGAGGATCGCTTCGGTCGTCAACATAGGAATTAATGTTTAGTCCGTATTGTTTCCCTGTTTGAAACATAAATTGCCACAATCCTGTAGCCCCCACTCTTGAAACTGCTTTAGGGTTCAATGCTGATTCTACTACTGCCAAATATTTTATCTCCAAAGGCACGTTTTGTCGCGCCAGCGCTTCTTCAAACATGGGGAAATAAAACTCAGAAATAGCCATTAATCTTTCAAATGATTTCTTTCTGTTTTTCAAAAATGATTTAATAATGTTTTCAAGCCCTTGATTGTATTCGATATTAAAAGGGGATTTTGCGTCCATTAGAGCCAACCTAGACTTTAATAATTCTGTAGACAATTCAAAATCTACTTTTTTATCGATATTGATGTTTTTAATATCAACAGATAGGTCGTTGTATAAGTCCAAATTCGACAATTCTTTCATCCACAAACTGTCAACGCAGGAAGCAATATTATCTTGAATAAAAGTGGATTTTATAGAATCTAGGAAGGCGTTTTTTGTTTCCTTTTTCAATGCTCCAGTAGGATCTTGAGCGAAGGTGTTTAGTGAAAAAAGTAGAAAAAAGCCGAGTGTAATTTTTTGTAAATTCATAAATTTTAATGTCAAAATGCTACATATCAATTCATTAGATATTGTGCAAATTTAATAGTAATAAACGTAACTAATCTGAAATTAGTGTTAAAACTAATTATTTATTCTAATATTGCTGCAACTCCTGGAAGGGTTCTTCCTTCCAACATTTCAAGCATGGCGCCACCTCCCGTAGAAACGTAGCTCATTTTTTCTTCCAAACCAAATTGCTTCACTGCCGAAACAGAATCGCCGCCACCAACTAATGAAAAGGCGCCATTTGCAGTTGATTCTGCAATATAATTTCCTAAAGTAATCGTTCCATTGGCGAAAGCCGGTAATTCAAAAACTCCCAAAGGGCCGTTCCAAAGAATCGTTTTCGACTCCATAATTACTTTTCCAAACGCTTCTAACGATTTTGGTCCTGCGTCAAGCCCTTGCCATCCGTCAGGAATTTCTTTTACATCCACGATTTGGGTATCTGCGTCATTCGAAAAAGCGTCAGCGGCAACCACATCCACAGGAATATGAATTTGGACACCTTTTTCTTTAGCGATTTTCAAAATGGCTAAAGCCAATTCCATTTTATCGTCTTCGCAAATAGAATCGCCAATTTTTCCTCCCAACGCTTTCACGAAAGTGAAGGTCATTCCGCCGCCAATAATCATATGGTCTATTTTATCTAAAATATTCTCGATAACCGTAATTTTTGAAGAAACTTTTGAACCTCCAAGAACTGCGGTTACTGGTTTTTCGCTGTTTTTCAAAACTCTATTCAAACTCTCAATTTCTTTGGTTAGTAGCGCGCCAAAGCATTTTTTACCTTCAAAGAATTGAGCTATAATTGTAGTTGAGGCGTGGGCTCTGTGGGCAGTTCCAAAAGCGTCGTTCACATAAATATCGCCTAAAGACGCCAATTGTTTTGCAAACGCCACATCGCCAGCTTCTTCTTCAGCATAAAAGCGAAGGTTTTCAAGTAATAAAACTTGACCTGGTTGTAAATTTTTAGCTGCCGATTCAGCAATTTCCCCCACGCAATCCGAAGCGAAAAGCACTTCGGTACCTAGAATTTCCGAGGCCGTTTTCACGATGTGTTTCAATGAATATTTAGCTTCAACGCCCTTTGGTCTTCCAAGGTGGGATAGTAATATTACGCTTCCGCCATCGGCAAGAATTTTGTCTATGGTTGGTTTTGCAGCTTCAATTCTGGTGGTGTCTGTAACGTGGAAATTTTCGTCAAGAGGAACATTAAAATCTACTCTAATTATTGCTTTTTGGTTTTTAAAATTAAAGTCTTGAAGCGTTTTCATTGAAATGGTTTTTATTAGAAATTAAATTCGGCGCAAAGATAGTAATTTTATTTTTTTGGGCAGGATTGGGATTTTAGATTTGTATAGAACCTAAAAATAGAAAACAAATAATTACTATATTTGAAATAAATAAAGCGATAACAAGCTGGGTCAATCTGCCTTAATTTGAGGTGATAATCGAAAGTTTGTTGCGCCTATAAACTAGTTGGCAGACAGTTTGAACCTCAAGAAAAAAGAAAAACAAAGTGGCAACAAAAAATAAAACTACCGAAACTGAAGTCAACGTAAACGACTTTATCAATTCATTTGTGGACAACGAACAAAAGAAACAAGACAGCTTTGCATTAATTGAATTAATGAAAAAATGGTCGGGTTTTGAACCTAAAATGTGGGGCCCAACCATGATAGGATTTGGAAGTTACCATTATAAATATGCCAGCGGTCACGAAGGCGACTCGATGATAATAGGGTTTTCACCACGAAAAAATGAATTCTCGCTTTATGTGGTGGCACCCGGAAAAGAGTACGGCCTTCTTCTTGAAAAACTGGGTAAATACAAAATGGGAAAAGCGTGTATTTACTTTAAAAAATTATCCGATCTTGATCTTAGTGTTTTAGAGACTATTTGTAAAGAAACTATTCAACATCAAAGTAAATAGCTGCAGATTCACTGATTAAAACCGTTGCGGTTAATTAAACTATCAAATAACCGAATCCCTAAATTACCTTTTCTAAGAACTTTCTATTATCTTTGCTTTATGCTGTTTTCCCAAATATTAGGACAAGGTTACATTAAAAATCATTTGACAAAAAGCGCTTCTTCGGGCAGGATTCCTCATGCCCAATTGTTTGTAGGGCCAGAAGGATGCGGGACTTTGGCAATGGCAATTGCATATGCTCAATATATTTTGTGCCACAATACTGACGGCGAAAACACCAACGGAAACGAATCTTGCAACCTAAAATTCAATTCGATTTCTCACCCCGATTTGCATTTTATTTTTCCAACCGTAACGACCGAGGACGTAAAAACAAAACCAAAAAGTGTCGATTTTATGTCGGAGTGGCGTCAGTTTGTTACTGAAAATCCTTATGGCGGACTATTTGATTGGTACAAAATATTAGGGGTTCAAAACAAGCAAGGAGAAATTCGAGTAGACGATGCCCAAGAAATATTGAAATTGCTTTCCTTAAAATCCTATGAAGGGGGGCATAAAATTGTGATTGTTTGGATGGCCGAAAAAATGAATGTTGCCGCCTCCAACAAGCTTTTAAAATTACTTGAAGAACCGCCAGAAAAAACAGTTTTTATTTTGATTGCCGAAAATGAAGAAGATATAATTCAAACTATTTTATCGCGCTGCCAAGTGTTGCATTTTGGTGGTTTGAGTGAAAAAGTAATTGCCGATAGCCTTATTTTAAACGAAAATATTGACGCAAGTTTAGCCGATAAAATTGCACATCAATCGCAAGGAAATTACAACAAAGCATTGCTTTTACTAGACGAAGAAAGCGAAGAACTGCCTTTTGAAGAATGGTTTGTTTCATGGGTTCGTGCTGCTTTTAGAGCCAAAGGAAATGCCGAAGCAATTCAGGATTTGATACTTTGGAGCGAACAAATTGCAGGTTTAGGAAGGGAAACACAGAAGAAATTTTTGAACTTTTGTATCGATATGTTTCGCCAAGCTTTAATGCTGAATTACGAAACAAAAAAACTGGTTTACATGGAAACAAAGGTGCCTAAATTCCAATTGGAAAATTTTGCGCCATTTGTAAACGGAAACAATATTAATGATATTTTTATGGAGCTTTCAGACTCTATATATCACATAGAACGCAACGGAAATGCGAAAATAATACTAACAGATTTATCAATAAAACTAACTCGTTTAATTCACAAAAAATAAGCAATTATGAATAATGTAGCTTCTATTTTAGTTTTGATTTTTTTAGCGTTAACTTTTTTACAATCTGGTTACGACAAATTATTCCATTGGAAAGATAATGTGGGATGGTTAACTGGACATTTTGCCAATACCATTTTGAAAAAAGTAGTCCCTTTTGCTTTGTTTCACGTGCTGGTTTTGGAATTAATTTCTGGCGTTTTGAGTATTGTGGGCGCTATTGAATTGTATGTTAATGAAGGCCGAACTTTTGGTTTTTATGCAGGGATATTCTCGTGCGTTACGCTTTTAATGTTGCTTTTTGGACAACGATTAGCAAAAGATTATGATGGCGCTCGTACTATTGTAATCTATTTTATTCCTGCTGTAATGGTGGTTTATTGGTTGAATTAATCCTATTTACCTGTAGCCGTATTTTTGTGAGTGGTTTTACCCGTTCCTTCATTGCTTATCTATATAGGGGTCAATTGGTTGGATTTTTAAATTAAATTCTGCCGCTTCGTTTAGGGTTTGCATTTTGTAAATTAGATGCTGAAAGTACAATTTTAATTTTAATTACAAATTATTACAAATAAAAAATGCCTTCGATTGAAGGCATTTAAATATATATCTGGCAATATTATTTCTTTTTATCTGCTGCTGGAGCGTCTTTTTTCGCATCTGATTTTGGAGATTTATATTTATCATTCAAAAGTTTTATAAGTTCGTTTGTGATATCGTATTTGTCTTCTGCATACAATATAGATGCTGCGTCTCCAGTTCCATAAATATAAGCATAACCTTTTTCTTTACCGTAAGCTTTAATAAATTTCTTAACTCCGCTTACCACAGAATCAATTTCTACTCCGCTTTCTTGTTGCAATTGTTGAGCAATTGATTGTTGAGCGTATTGAAGTTGTTGTTCTCTTTTTTGTAATTCTGCCCCTTTTTGTTGTGCCCAAGCTTGCCCGTTCATTTGTGCATTTTTTTGAAAACTTCCGGCTTCTAATTTAAATTTAGCAATTTCTGCTTCCAGTTCTCTTCCCATTTCTTCCGATTTGGCTTTGTATTTAGCTTCGATGTCTTTAGCTTCTAAAGACTCCATCATTAATTTTGAGGTGTCTACATATGCTGTTTTGGTAGATGCAACTTCTGCAGTTTTATTACAGGAGATAATTGAAAATGCGATTGCGATAATTACTAATGATTTTTTCATTCTATTTGATATTGATTTTTAATTATTGGTAAAAGTATAAATTTTAAATTAAATAACTACGGAGTTTAAAAATTGTGAATTGAATGAGCTATAAGTTTTAATAATTGTTTTTTCGTTTTCTATAATAATAAATTATAATAAACGACCTTAATTAGGCTGATTTCAGACAATTTTATAAATCCGACAACAAAAACTCTATTAGGGCTGGAAATCGTTTTTTAAATCGCTTTAAATCAATTTTTCGGATTTATTTAACACATAAATATGTGAAGAATACTCTGAAGTCTGCTTTGCTTTCCAATTTGACACTAATCCTATCCAAATTGCTTTTATGTAATTCATTTTCCCGTTTTTATATTTTTCAGAAAGCAAACTCACATAAAAGGAATCAAATTTCATTGGAAGCACTTTTTCTAATTTAACATTTTCCTTTTCAAAAAGTAATTGTATGGCTGTTTTTGAAAAATGCCAAAAATGAATTGGCACATCATATGCTGCCCAGAATTTTCCATAATATTTAGCGTCATACGATTTGAAATTTGGAACGGCAATAATTATTGTTCCATTTGGTTTAACCAATCTTTTTAACTCTTTGATTTGTATATCCAAATTTGGAACGTGCTCTAAAACATGCCACATGGTAATTACGTCAAAAGAATTGCTTTCTAATTCTTGTGTAGAATCTGAAAATTGGATTCCTTTTCCAATGGCAATTTCCTTTGCTTTTTTATTAGGTTCAACTCCTATTGTTTTCCAACCTTTTTGTTTTGCAGTTAATAAAAAGTCTCCTGTTCCAGCTCCAATATCTAGCAAATAACCTTTTGTAAAACTGCAACTATTTATCAAATTTAATTTGTTTTTTAACGCAATTCCTTTTACTAAATGATATATTTTTTCAAATATAGATTTCTTCGAATCCGTGTGAGAAATGTAATCACTACTTTCATAATACTTCCCTAAATTTTCTGGGGAAGGTTGAGGCGATGTAATTAACATGTCCAAATCTTGATCGTAATACAACTCGAAAGTTTCCTTAGAAACAGAATAATCGGTTACGGTAAGAAAGTGTTTTTTATTAGAAATATCCATATTTTAATTTTG
>RFPP01000023.1 GCA_009926065.1 Flavobacteriaceae bacterium | reverse complement strand
CAAAAATGGCAAAATAGATCAGTTTATCAATAAAATCGACTTGAAGCACCTCGTTTTAGAAACCGATTCGCCTTATTTGGCACCAATTCCTTATCGCGGAAAAAGAAATGAAAGTAGCTATATAGTGAATGTAATCGATAAATTAGCTTCGCTTTATGGATTATCAACTAAGGAAATTGCTCTAAAAACCACCGAAAATTCTAAAGCTATTTTTGGGATTTAATCACTTTTAAAAGTATAAATTCGATAAAATTTCGTTCATTTGTGAATTAAATATTAATGTAAATGTCAAAATTCGATTCCATAAGACCCTATTATGACGCTGAAATAAACGGCGCTTTAAAAGAAACAATTGACCATCCAATGATGAAGGCATTAATGGAATTTACATTTCCTGGAGTGGATGAAGAGGTATGGAAAACACAACTTAGAAAGACCTATTCAATTCGAGATTTTCAAAGTAATTTTATTTATCATTCTATACAAAAAGTTATAGAGTTGACATCGGAAGGAGTAACGACAACTGGATTTGAGAATTTAGAACAAAATACTTCCTACTTATTTATTTCGAATCATAGAGACATTATTTTAGATACTTCTCTTTTAAATGGTTGCTTGTTTGACCATGGATTATTGATGACTGCCTCTGCAATTGGGGACAACTTGGTTAAAAAATCATTTATGAATATCTTAGCGAAAATCAATAGAAACTTTCTTGTTTTTAGAGGCTTACCGCCAAGAGAATTATTACAAAGTTCCAAGTTATTGTCGGAATATATTGCTCAATTATTATTGAGAGAAAACAGATCGGTTTGGATTGCACAACGAGAAGGCCGCACCAAAGACGGAAATGACGCAACACATCCAGGAGTATTAAAAATGCTTGCAATGGGTTCTGAAGAGGAAAATATTATAAAATATTTTAAGAAAATTAGAATTGTTCCTGTTTCAATTTCTTACGAATACGACCCTACCGACGCTTTAAAAATGCCTCAATTAATAGCAGAAGCAAATAATGAAGTCTATGTAAAAGCAAAAAATGAAGATTTTAATACGCTATTAAGCGGTATCATGGGCCCAAAGAAAAGAATCCATCTTAGTGTTGGAAAAATATTAGATAAGGAGTTGGACACTATAGGTTCAGAATTTGATAATGCTAATAAGCAAATCCAAGCATTAGCTCAAGTTTTAGATCATGCAATTATTAAGAATTATAAATTATGGCCAACTAACTATATCGCTTTCGATAAGTTAAACGGTTCGACTAAGTTTTCTCATTTATATACTGCTGATGAAAAAGCACTTTTTGAACGTAGATTAGAAATGAGAATTGATCATTCTGATGAATTTCAAATGCAAAGTTTCCTTGCTATGTATGCCAATCCTGTAGTTAATAAAATGAAATTAGAAGATGCAATCTAAAGTTAAAATATTATTGATTTACACTGGTGGCACCATCGGAATGATGAAAGATTTCGAAACGGGAGCCTTGAAAGCTTTTAATTTCAGCAAGCTAATTTCTAAAATTCCCGAAATAAAACAGCTTGATTGCGATATAGAGACCATTTCGTTTGAAAAGCCGTTGGACTCCTCCAATATGACTTCAATTCACTGGATTTCTATTGCTAATAGTATCAAGAACAATTACGATTCTTTTGATGGATTTGTAATTTTACATGGATCAGATACGATGTCTTATACGGCTTCTGCATTGAGTTTTATGCTTGAAAATTTATCGAAACCAGTAATTATAACCGGTTCACAATTGCCAATTGGAGATATTAGAACTGATGCCAAAGAAAATCTAATTACCGCTATTCAAATCGCTTCTTTACAAACAAAAAATAAAGCTGTTATTACAGAAGTAGGTCTTTATTTCGAATACAAGTTGTACCGTGGGAATAGAACTACGAAAATCAATGCTGAACATTTCAATGCATTTGCTTCACCAAATTATCCTGAATTGGCAGAATCTGGTGTGCATTTGAAAATAAATACTCCTTTTTTATTACCTAAATCAAGTAAAAAATTCAAGATCAACACCGAGTTAGACGATCATGTAGCGGTAATAAAAATGTTTCCTGGAATTAACGAATCGGTATTGTCGGCAATTTTAAATATTCCAAACTTAAAAGGAATTGTTTTGGAAACGTATGGATCTGGGAATGCCCCAACAGACGAATGGTTTATTTCACTTCTTAAAAAAGCAATTAAAAGTGGCTTACAGATTATTAATGTTACCCAATGTTCAGGCGGAAGTGTTACGATGGGTCATTATGAAACGAGTACTTTTTTGAAAAAAATAGGAGTGATTTCTGGTAAAGACATCACTACTGAAGCTGCCGTTACCAAATTAATGTTCCTATTGGGACAAAAAGTTCCTACAAAAGATTTCAAAACTAATTTTGAAACTTCCATCCGTGGAGAAATATCATAAATCTCTCTAATTTACTTTTATTAACGACTTTTTTTTTAGTTATTTGCAATCCCAAATAGAGAGGTGGCCGAGTGGCTGAAGGCGCACGCTTGGAAAGCGTGTATATGGCAACATATCGAGGGTTCGAATCCCTTCCTCTCTGCATTAAAAAACCCTAATAGCTTATAGATTAAGCAGTTAGGGTTTTTATTTTTAACACCTAAAAGAATTAAAAGTATTTCTATTACTTTTTCGTATCTTTAAACCACCAAAATAAGAGATATGCGTATTCTAATAAATTGCTTTATTTTCCTATCTTTTTTCTCCGTTTTTTCACAATCGGTTCCCGATTTTGAAGCGGTAGATTCTTTGTATCGTGAAGATCAATTTTATATTAGTATTACTTATAACACTATACAAAACAGACCAATAGGAGTAACACAAAATAATTTTACGCCTAGTTTTTCAATTGGAATTTTGAGAGACATGCCAATTAATAAAGCTAGAAATAAAGCTATTGCTGCAGGTTTAGGGTACTCATTAAATAGTTACAATCATAATTTATTGATTTCTAAAAACAATGCTAATACACAATACAATGTTATTCAAGACGGAACGTTATTTGATAAAAATAAATTGACTCTACATTCTATAGATATTCCAATCGAGTACCGATGGCGAACGTCTGTTCCAGAAACCCATAAATTCTGGAGAATATATACTGGGTTAAAACTGAGTTACCTCTTCTATACCCAATCAAATTACATAGATAGCCAAACTACCTATTTAATAACCGGAAACTCCGACATCAACAAATTTCAATACGGAACCTATTTAAGTGTTGGTTATAATACCGTAAATTTTAATATTTATTATGGTTTAAATCCAATATTTAAATCGGGAGAATTGAATGGAAGAACGATTGAAATGAACACGTTGAATTTCGGATTCATGTTTTACATTCTATAGCCAGAAGTAAGTTAGAACTAGTTGAGGTAAAAATCCTATAAAAAACCCAATTAGAATTTCTCTATATGTATGTGCTTTTAACTCCAATCTTGAAGTGGCAATCAATCCATTTAATATCACTAAAACAGAAAAACTATAAATAACATTTACCTCAAAATGCAAACTTAACGCACCTACAAAAACCGTTAATGAACTTATTCCTACTTGGTGAATACTTGCTTTTATTTTTAAGAAAAGCAATATAAATAAGATAAAAGTACTAATTAAACCTCCTAATAAAAAGTAAAATAATTCAGGTAAAATATTCTCTGTGATGGTATTTGAAAGTAATAAATAAATAATCATTCCATTAAAAATCAAAGGAATTTTACGTTGGGTTAAATCGGGAACCATAACGTTATCTGCCTTATCGTAGGAACGTAAAAAATAGAAAAATGCAATTGGAATTAATATAGTCACTACTCCTATTTGCAACAAAACTATATATTTCTGATGATTAGTATAATAAAAAGTACTTATTAAAAAATAGAATAATGTGCCGAACATTGGGATGAATACCGGATGAAAAATATAGGAAAAAAGAGAAATGATTTTTTTCAAAATAAAAATAGGTTACATTTTTTTTCTCATTCTAGCTACAGGAATATCAAGCAATTCTCTGTATTTTGCTATTGTTCTTCTCGCAATTGGGTATCCTCTTTCTTTTAAGATTTCAGCTAATTGGTCATCTGGTAAAGGCCTTTTTTTATCTTCTTCCGCGATTACATTTTGTAGAATTTTCTTTATTTCTAATGTGGAAACATCTTCTCCTTGATCGTTTTTCATTGCCTCAGAAAAGAACTCTTTAATCAATTTTGTTCCATAGGGTGTTTCTACATATTTGCTATTAGCAACACGAGAAATCGTGGAAATATCGAGACCTACCATATCGGCAATATCCTTTAAAATCATCGGTTTTATTTTTGTCTCTTCTCCATCAAGGAAAAATTCTTCTTGAAAGTGCATGATTGCATTCATCGTAACATATAACGTTTCTTGACGTTGCTTGATGGCATCAATAAACCATTTTGCAGAATCCAATTTTTGCTTAATGAACTGAACGGCTTCCTTTTGGGAATTTGATTTGTCTTTGGAAACTTTATAGGTTTGCATCATTTCCTGATAATCTTTGGAAACATGAAGCGAAGGAGCATTTCTACCATTTAACGTAAGTTCTAGTTCGCCGTCAACAATTCTAATGGTAAAATCAGGGACAATATTTTCAGTTACTTTATTATTTCCTGTGAACGATCCACCTGGTTTTGGGTTTAATTTTTCAATTTCATGAATGGCTTTTTTCAATTGGTCATTCGAAACATTAAACTTATGAATTAACTTATCGTAGTGTTTTTTTGTAAAAGCATCAAACTGTTCTGACAAAATTGAAGTTGCCAAAGCCACTGATTCTGTTGGTGTTTTGTGCTTTAATTGTAGTAACAAACATTCCTGCAAATCGCGAGCTCCAACTCCTGGAGGTTCCAATTCATGAATAACGTGCAATAAATTTTCAACCGTTTTTTCATCGGTATAAATCCCTTGAGTGAACGCTAAATCATCAACAATGTCTTGAATGCTTCTTCGAATATAACCCATATCATCAATACTACCCACCAAAAACTCAGCGATTTCTCGCTCGTTATCGTTTAAAATAAAGGTATTCAATTGATTGATTAAATCCTGGTGAAAACTAACAGGAGATGCTAATGGCGATTCTAAATTGGAATCTTCATCTCCATAATTGTTAGATTGGGTTTTATAATCGGGAATTTCGTCGTTGGTTAAGTAATCGTCAATATTGATGTCATCGGCTTCGATTCTATCATTTTCGGCATCATCATAATCGTCATAGTTTTCATTTTCATATTCATCTGCTTCATAATTGTCTTCCGTACCCGCTTCCAAAGCAGGATTTTCATTCATTTCCTCCAATAAACGTTGCTCAAAAGCTTGCGTAGGCAATTGAATTAACTTCATCAACTGAATCTGTTGTGGAGATAATTTTTGAGATAACTTTAAACTTAGAAATTGCTTTTGCATTTTATTGTTTATAAGTTTAATGTTTAAAGTTTAAGGTTGCAGCATTTTAAACAACTTTAAACTTTAAACTTCAAACAAATTTTTTAGAATTCCGCACTTCCAGGAGTTCTTGGAAAAGGAATTACATCGCGAATATTGGTCATTCCGGTTACAAACAGCACCAATCTTTCAAAACCAAGTCCAAATCCAGAGTGTACCGCGCTTCCAAATCTGCGGGTATCCAAGTACCACCATAATTCTTCTTCGTCTATTCCTAGCACTTTCATTTTTTCAATTAATACATCGTAGCGCTCTTCCCTTTGCGATCCACCAACGATTTCGCCTATTCCTGGGAATAAAATATCCATGGCGCGAACGGTTTTTCCATCTTCGTTCAATCGCATGTAAAATGCCTTAATATTAGCTGGGTAATCGTAAAGAATAACTGGGCATTTAAAGTGTTTTTCCACTAAATAACGCTCGTGCTCCGATTGTAAATCAGCGCCCCATTCTTCAATAATATAATTGAATTTCTTATTTTTATTCGGTTTGCTATTTCTTAAAATATCAATCGCTTCAGTGTAAGAAACTCGCTTGAAATTGTTTTCTAAAACAAAATTCAATTTCTCTAATAAAGTCATTTCACTGCGTTCCGCTTGAGGCTTTACCTTTTCTTCATCGATTAAACGACCTTCAAGAAATTTCAAATCGTCTTGGCATTTATCCATCGTGTATTTAATCACATACTGTATAAAATCTTCTGCCAAGTCCATGTTGTCACTCAAATCATTGAATGCTACTTCTGGCTCAATCATCCAAAACTCGGCCAAGTGACGCGAAGTATTCGAGTTTTCAGCACGAAATGTAGGTCCAAAAGTATAAACCTGACCCAAAGCCATCGCGTAAGTTTCCGCTTCCAATTGGCCTGAAACGGTTAAATTGGTTTCTTTACCAAAAAAGTCTTCTTTATAATTTACTTTTCCGTCGTCTGTTTTAGGGGTATTTTCAAATGGTAAAGCCGTAACTTTAAACATTTCTCCTGCACCTTCCGCATCCGAACCAGTAATAATTGGAGTATTTACATAGACAAAACCTTTATTTTGAAAATAACTATGAACCGCAAACGACAATACCGAACGCACTCTCATAATCGCTCCAAAAGCATTGGTACGAACTCTTAAATGGGCATTTTCACGCAAAAATTCTAGGGAATGTTTCTTAGGTTGCATAGGGAATTTCTCAGCATCCGAATCGCCTAAGATTTCAAGTTTCGTAACTTGAATTTCAAATTTTTGTCCCGCACCTTGGCTTTCTACTAAAGTTCCCGTAACTGAAACTGCCGCACCAGTAGTAATGCGCTTCAAGGTTTCCTCTGGGGTATTTTCAAAATCAACTACACACTGAATATTATTTATAGTTGAACCGTCATTTAAAGCAATAAACTGATTGTTTCTAAACGTGCGCACCCAACCTTTGGCATTCACTTCATACAACGTTTTGGTACTATTCAATAAATCTTTAATCTTGGTATGTTTCATCTTGAAAATCTAATAATATTAAAATAACCATCATAATTAGATGCAAATATAATGGATTTCGACCAATTTTCCTCGTCTAGAATAAACGATTTATCCGATATTTTATTTTGTGAGTTGGCTTTTTTTGGGCGTGCCCCTCCGTAAAAACTCCGGGTCGGGCTTTCCGCTACAAGTCCTCGCAAAGTTCCACTGCGTTTCACTTTACTGCGGGCTTTTCGCTTTAATCCCTCACGCGGTAAACACCTGACAGGTTTTCAAAACCTGTCAGGTGTAAGATTTAAGAATTTAGATTTAAGATTTTTTGAAAAGAGAAAAACTTAAATTAAGATTCGGATTTAAATAAATGGTATATTTGAAAAAATAGGAAGTTATAAGTAGTTGGTATAAATAAGTTAGCAATAATATTTCAACACATGAGTAAAATAGACGAATTTTTATCCGAATTAAACGAAATTGAATTAGCATATTTTGCCAAATTCAAGTTGAAAACTTATATGAAAGAAACTCAAAAGGAAATACAAAAACAAATTGAGAATAAGGCTTTGTCCCCAGAGAAAATCGAAAAACTTATAGCAGAAAATACTCTGCATTTGAAAAGTAATGCTAAAGAAATATGTCCAAGATGTGGAAGTCAAAACTTACTGAAAAGAAAAGTGGAATGGACGAATACAATAAACAAACCATTTAACGGAGATGATGAAGTTGCAGCATTTGATGGTTTGTCTGGGAAAGCGACATTTAAAGATGAAACAACATGTAATGTTTGTGGATTTTGGATAGAAGATCCAAACCAAGAAAGGCCGACAAAATTTATAGAGAAGTTAAAAGGGAGTGTTATTGGATTTATTGATGGAATATTAAGGAACATTTAAAATACCCCCCCGCTAGCGCTAGCGTCTCGCTCAAGAACATGAAACACCTGACCCGTTTTCAAAACGGGTCAGGTGTAATTTATTCAATAATCATTTCGGGAATTTCACCTTCTATAATTAAGTTGGCTTCGGTGGCAGCAATAATATGTTCTACTGAAACCCCTGGCGCTCTTTCCAAAAGTTTAAATCCTTTTGGGGTAATTTCTAAAACCGCTAATTCGGTTACTACTTTTTTAACGCAGCCCACACCTGTTAATGGTAACGTGCATTTTTTAAGAATTTTACTTTCACCGGCTTTGTTAACGTGCATCATTGCCACAATAATATTTTCGGCAGAAGCCACTAAATCCATAGCGCCACCCATTCCTTTTACCATTTTACCAGGAATCTTCCAATTGGCAATATCGCCATTTTCTGAAACTTCCATTGCACCCAAAATTGTCAAATCGACATGTTGCCCACGAATCATTCCAAAACTCATTCCTGAGTCAAAAAAACTCGCTCCAGCTAAGGTGGTAATGGTTTGCTTTCCTGCATTAATTACATCGGCATCTTCTTCGCCTTCAAATGGAAATGGTCCCATTCCAAGAACGCCATTCTCACTTTGAAATTCCACCGAAATGTCTTTTCTAACGTAGTTGGCCACTAGGGTTGGAATTCCAATTCCAAGGTTCACGAAATAGTTGTTTTTTACTTCTTTTGCAATACGTTTTGCGATATCATTTTTATCTAAAGCCATAGTTTTAATTTTTGAATCCTAATTTCACAATTAGATTGTCCTTATCGTTTCTCCTCTTCAAATTTTCAAATTATTTCTGTCTCACCGTGCGTTGTTCAATTCTCTTTTCATATTTTTCTCCTTGGAAAATGCGTTGAACGAATATCCCTGGAATATGAATTTGATTGGGATCAAGTGATCCTGCTTCTACCAATTCTTCTACTTCAGCCACCGTAATTTTCGCTGCTCCCGCCATACAAGGATTGAAATTTCTGGCGGTTCCTTTAAAAATTAAGTTTCCTGCGGTGTCGCCTTTCCACGCTTTTACAATTCCAAAATCGGCTTTGAAGGCATGTTCCATTACGTGCATTTTGCCATTGAATTCTCGTGTTTCTTTTCCAACTGCGACTTCAGTTCCAAAACCAGCTGGTGTAAAAAACGCTGGAATTCCAGCTTGAGCAGCGCGACATCTTTCGGCAAGTGTTCCTTGTGGAATTAATTCTACTTCCAATTCACCAGACAACATTTGACGTTCAAATTCGGCGTTTTCACCAACATAAGAAGAGATCATTTTTTTGATTTGCTTTTTGTGTAATAGTAAACCGAGTCCAAAATCATCCACACCGGCATTGTTTGAAATACACGTTAGGTTGTGATTTCCTTTTTTTACTAATTCGGCAATGGAATTTTCGGGAATTCCACACAATCCGAAACCACCAAGCATTATAGTCATTCCGTTTTCAATACCATTTAGGGCTTCTTGAACGGTAGGTACTTTTTTATTAATCATTGTTCGTTTATTCTTAGTTTTTCTTACTTCAAAAATAACGAATTATTAATCAATTTTTCATCATTTCTTATAAAATAAGTAGCCTCAAAATCACAAATTCTGATTTTGAGGCTACGTTTATTTATACTTTAATTTTCAAGTCAACTGAATTCCCTAGCCTGGATGGCAGAGGAAATCCCACACCTTTTGTGTGGATTGAAACGTACAGCCAGAAAAGCTCCAAAAAAACTTATAAACTAAATTCGTCTGTATTCTGTTCGGTTTCAGTAGAATCTATCTTGACTGGTGGCGACCAACAATCGACTTTTATGTTTAGATTATCTGGTCTTTCGAAGTCTTCTTTTGAAAGTGTTAGCGTTTCGTCGGCGTAACATTTTTTCATCATTAAGCCCCAAATAGGTAATGCTGCCACTGCTCCTTGACCGTAAGTTATGCTTTTAAAACGGGCGGAACGGTCTTCACAACCTACCCAAACTCCAGTTACTAAATTGGGCACCATTCCCATAAACCAACCGTCGGATTGATTTTGTGTGGTTCCAGTTTTCCCTGCTATTGGGTTGGTAAATACATATGGATAGCCAGTAACTCTGTTGTAGCCGTTTCCTCCGCCTTGGGTTCTCAATCGAGAACCTGAGCCTTCTTCAGTTACTCCTTCCAACAATTTTATTACTGCAAAAGCCACATCTTTATTCAATACATCGTGCGATTCAGGAATTGGTTCGTAAAGTACTACTCCGTTTTTATCCTCAATTCTTGTGATGAACTGCGGTTTGATGTAAACCCCTTGATTGGCAAAAGTGCTATAGGCTGCAACCATGTCTTGAACGGTAATATCTACTGCGCCCAATGCTATCGAGGGTTGTACAGGAATTTCTGATTTTATACCTAGTTTTTTTGCTAATTCTACCACAGCTTCTGGACCTACTTTGTCCATTAATTTAGCCGAAACGGTGTTGATGGAATTGGCCAATGCCTTTTTTAAGGTTACCATTCCGCGGTATTTATTATCGGAATTGGCAGGCGTCCAAGTTTCTGTAACGTGGTGACGACCAACAGGAATTGTAAATGGCGAATCGATAATGGAATCGCAAGGAGACATATTCAATTGCTCGATTGCGGTTGCATAAACAAAAGGTTTAAATGTTGAACCCACTTGTCGCGCGCCTTGACCTACGTGATCGTACTGGAAATATTTATAGTTAATTCCACCAACCCATGCTTTTACATGTCCGGTTTGTGGCTCCATCGACATTAATCCCGTTTGAAGGAAATGTTTGTAATAGCGAATAGAATCTGATGGCGTCATTATGGTATCGCGTTCGCCTTTCCAGGTAAATACGGTCATTTTAGTTTTCAAACTAAAAGATTTAATGATTTCTTCGTCGCTTTTATCTTGTAATTTTAATTCTCTCCAACGATCAGAAGATTTCATGGCTTGCATCATGATTTTATCGGTTTCGTCTTTAGAGATATTTACAAAAGGGGCGTTTTTATTGTTTTTTGATTGGTCAAAAAATTCCTGTTGTAAATTGGTTAAATGCTCCGTTACGGCTTCTTCAGCATTAGCTTGAATTCTGGAATCGATAGTGGTATAAATTTTTAGACCGTCTCTGTAAATATCGTATTCAGAACCGTCTGGTTTTTTATTTTCTTTCAACCAATTTTTCATGAATTCTCTGAGATATTCACGGAAATATGTGGCAATTCCGTCTTTATGGCTTTCTGGGTGAAAGTCTAAAACGATAGGTTCTTTTTCTAACGCTGTTTTTGCTTCTTCAGATAAAAAATTATTTTTCACCATTTGGCCTAAAACAACATTTCTTCGATTTTGAACTTTTTCTAATCTTTTAATTGGGTTGAATAGCGAAGGGTTTTTTAACATTCCAACCAACATTGCGCTTTCGTTTACTGTTAAATTTCGAGGTTCTTTTCCGAAATATACTTTTGCTGCAGATCGAATTCCTACAGCGGTATTTATAAAATCGGCTTTATTGAAATACATTGCTATGATTTCATTTTTAGTGTATTGACGTTCTAATCTGATGGCGATAATCCACTCTTTAGCTTTTTGTATTATTCTAAAAGGTAAAAATTTTGATCCTTCACCGTGAAACAATTGTTTTGCTAATTGTTGGGTTAAAGTACTCGCACCTCCGGAAGTTCCAAAACTTGCAATAGCACGTAAAGTTCCTCTACCGTCCACTCCTGAATGTTCATAAAATCGTTCGTCTTCAGTTGCTACTAATGCATTAACGAGGTGTTTTGGTAAGTCTTGGTATTTTATTGAAGTTCTATTTTCATTGTAAAATTTACCTATGGTAACTCCATCAGATGAGATTACTTCTGTAGCCAAATTGGAATCAGGGTTTTCTAAATCTTCGAATGAAGGCATAGATCCAAAAAGACCCCAGGAGGCAAATAGGAAAAATACTCCAATCCCGATTAGACCATAAAAAAAGAATTTCCAAAATTTCTTTTTGTAGTAGTTAATATCCTTTACTGGGGTGTTATTTTTATTAGCTGCCATAATTTTATTCAATTGATTCAATTCTAAAACCAACTTCGGAAATCCCCTCTAAATCCTCAACTCCTTCAATTTTTCCTGTTTGACGTACCGCATGTTTAATGTGAATTTTATTATTTTCTGAAGATTTAAATTTCACATTTTCTTTATAATACAATTTACTTTCTTTAATATCGCTAAATCCGTCACCTAGAAGTGTTCCATCTACATCAGCCATTTGATACTCGAGAGTATCTATTTTGGTAATCCCGTTTGGTTGTTCCATTGATACAATTAAAAACAGGTTATTGAATTTATAATCGTCGTTTGCCCGAAGGTTAATAAACAAATTATATTTTTTCAAAGTATCGATTTTAGGAAGTTCGAAAATGACTTCTTTTTTCATATTCCATGCGCTTCCTACTGACTGGTATTCATCAAAAACCCTTTTTTCATCACATGAAATAAAGAGAGTGGCAATAATAATAAAAAGAATACTACTCTTTAGCCCCATTGTTATTATTAGAATTAATTTTATTTTCGTTCGGTTTGATTTTGTTATTTCCAAAAGGCTTGCCTTGGTTTTTATTCTGCTGTGGCCTGCTATTATTATTGTTTGCCATTATTGTATTTTCACCTTGGCGTTTATTATTTCTATTTGTTTTTTTCTTTTTCTTAGGCTGATCAAATCTCGTAAGACTTTCTTGTCCCATGGCATTATTGAAATCTTTTTCAGGTTCAGAAACTATTTCTAGTGCAAAATCTTCAAGAGATGAAACTTTCTTTTTCAGTTTATTTTCAGCTATAATTTCTTTAACCTGATCGATTTTTAAGACATGCCAATTGGCAAAATTATTGGTGTAAGCAAACCACATTAAACCTTTAAAAATATCTTGCTTTTGACAAACGGCGTCTCCTTTTTCAGTACTTAATTTAGTATCAAAATCAGGGAAAGTTTTTAGCGCATCCATATAGGTGTCCAATTCATAATTCAAACAACATTTCAATTTACCACATTGTCCAGCTAATTTCTGAGGATTTAGAGACAACTGTTGGTAACGAGCTGCAGAAGTATTTACACTCCTAAAATCGGTTAGCCAAGTAGAGCAACACAATTCTCTTCCGCATGAACCAATTCCTCCCAATCGAGAGGCTTCTTGACGAAAACCAACTTGCTTCATTTCAATTCTAGTGTTGAATTCTTTAGCAAAATCTTTGATTAATAAACGGAAATCTATTCTTGATTCAGCGGTATAATAAAAGGTAGCTTTTAGTCCGTCACCTTGAAATTCAATATCGGAAATTTTCATTTCAAGTTTTTGAGCAATCGCTAATTCGCGAGCTCGAACTTTCATTGGCTCTTCTTTGTCTCTCGCTGTCGACCAAATATCGATGTCTTTTTGGGATGCTTTGCGGTATATTTTTAGAATATCAGGGCTGGTGTGATTGACCCCTTTTTTTTTCATTTGAATTCTTACTAATTCACCTGTTAAGGTAACAATACCAACATCGTGACCTGGAGAAGCTTCTGTTGCCACAATATCTCCAATGCTTAAAGTTAACTTTTCAGTGTTGCGATAAAATTCTTTTCTTCCATTTTTGAAGCGTACCTCCACACAGTCAAACGGAGCTTCACCATTAGGCAAACTCATGTTTGAAAGCCAGTCAAAGACGGTTAGTTTGTTGCAGCTATCGGTGCCACAAGTCCCATTATTTTTACAACCCTTTGGCGCTCCGCCATCTGAAGTTGAACAACTTGTACATGCCATAATTATATTGTGGTGTTGTGACTGGCACAACGTAAGTTCATAACGATTAATGTGTAAAGATATTATTTTAATTTTAGGTTTAAAAGTTTAAAAGTTTAAACTTTTTCTAAAATAGAAAAACCGCTTTATCAATAGTAGAAGTAGCTGTTTTTTTTAGAATTTAACTTAAGAAATTAATCAATGATTTTATATAATTTATCAGATAACCGAATTCGGAAAGGCAATTTAATGGTGCAAGTATCACCAGCAACCGCTTTTTTTGAATTGGTTCCGTTGACTAACATTTCTGTAAGTTCAATTTTTTGTTCTCCAGTTGTAACCCCTTTTATTAATAATTGGTCGCCAATATTAATTTCATTTTCTTCGATTAAAAATTGTCCAATGTTTGATTTTGGGAAAAAGTGTTCTCCTTTTCCAATGTATAACTTCTTAATTTTTGGAGCTTTAGTTGCAATTGGTTTTTTTTCATTTGTCCCAAAAACAGTTTGGTTATCTGAATTATTTTTAAACGTTAATACTTCAGATTTTCCTTTTTTGAATATTTTATTACCGTTTTTTATTCCTCTGCGAATGGCTTTTTGTTCGTCTTCCGGTAGGTGAATTATCGACACGCATTCTGTTGAACAACAACCTTCCATATTGGATTTGCAAGAGTCACATTGTATAAACAATAAATGGCAACCTTCGTTGGCGCAATTCGTATGAATATCACAAGGAGCGCCACATTGATGGCATTGCGAAACAATATCGTCAGTGATTCTTTCGCCTAATCGATGGTCAAAAACAAAGTTTTTACCGATGAATTTACTTTCTAAACCTTCGGATTTTACTTGTCGAGTATATTCTATGATCCCGCCTTCTAATTGGTATACATTTTCAAAACCTCTATGTTTAAAATAGGCACTAGCTTTTTCACATCGAATTCCTCCGGTGCAATACATCAATAATTTTTTGTCTTTCTTATGTTTTGAGAGTTGGTTTTCAATAATTGGCAAACTTTCTCTAAAAGTATCAACATCTGGTTTTAGGGCATTAATAAAATGTCCAATTTCTGATTCGTAATGATTTCTCATATCAACCACAATCGTGTTTGGATCTTCAAGTAACTCGTTAAATTCTTTAGCTTTTAGGTGAATACCAATGTTGGTGACATCGAAAGTATCATCTACTAAACCGTCGGCAACAATTTTATCACGAACTTTAATGGTCAATTTTAAAAAGGAAAAATCGTCTTGCTCTACCGCAATATTTAATCGGATTCCTTTCATGAAATCATAAACTTCGATGGAGTCTTTGAATTTATAAAAATTATCTGCTGGCAATGAAAGTTGAGCGTTAATCCCTTCGTGGGCAACATAAATTCTTCCTAAAACATCGAGTTTGTTCCAAGCAAGAAATAAATCGTTACGAAATTGAGTGGGATTTGAAATTTGCGCATAAGCATAGAACGACAAAGTTAGTCTTTGTTTTCCAGCATCATCAATCATGATGGCTCTTTCTTCTGCGCTTAAGGTGTTGTACAGTTGCATGCTATAAACAATTTAAGTTAAGAAAATGATGTTGAATCTAATTAATAGAATTCGAAGGCAAAGATAATTTGAAAATTTGGAAATGAACCCATTTGAAATTAAAAAAACCTCTTATCATTGAATAATAAGAGGTTTTTGAAGTAGGTTTTCGAATTAACAATATTCGTTGAACGCTTCTTTTAGGTTTTCAGCAATTAATTCTGCAGGTCGACCCTCAATGTGGTGGCGCTCCAACATATGAACTAATTCACCGTTTTTGAACAACGCAACGCTTGGCGATGATGGAGGAAAAGGAAACATGTGTTTTCTAGCGGCATCAACGGCTTCTTTGTCAACTCCGGCAAAAACAGTAACTAAATTCGCAGGTTTTTTAGCGCCTTCAAGGCTCATTTTAACTCCTGGACGTGCATTTCTAGCGGCGCAACCACACACGGAATTTACAACTACAAGTGTTGTTCCGTCTGCTTTTAATGCGTTTTCTACAGCATCAGCGCTGTGTAAATCTTGAAATCCTGCTGCTGTAAGTTCAGCTTGCATTGGAAGTACCATTTCTTCTGGATACATAATTATTTATGATTTAGATTGTTGATTTTATATTTGTTCTGCAAAGTTACAAAGATTAGAATCAAGAAATAATTTTCAATTATAAAGTTTTGTTATAATGCTATTGACAAAGGCTAAATTTTTAGAAAAACTCTAAAAAAGGCTCTGATGAATATTGGTTTTGGACATTTCCAAATCACTTGTAAATCTTCAACAAAGGTTGTTTCTTCATCTAAGAATTTAAAGTTCAACTGAGGATTAGGTTTTGTGAATAGTGCGGAGAATATTTTTGAACCCAATTCATTAGTTTTATTCAAAATATCTAATAATAGCAAGTCATAAAACCAAAATTTATTTATTTTATGAAATTGTCTAAAGTCTGTTTTCGTTTGAAGAAATTGGATTAATTGCGTTGATTTTTTATCGGCGTTTTTAAAAGTGTATCCAGTACTTGCTTTTGTCCAACCACCCGCAGAGCCAATATTTATTAATCTTTTGGTGTTATTTTTCCAAAATGGGAAACACGTCATTGGAATACTCCCACGTTCTTTTTCTACAATTTTATAGTTGTTAACGCCCAACTTTTTTAAATAAATCTCAATTTCCGATTCGTATTCTTTAGTTTCTAAAACCGATTTTGAAAATAGCGTATATTCTATAAGGGCTTCTGTTTTTGAGGTTGGAAGTACGTACATAAAACGTGTATTTCCTTTTTGTTCAACAGAAAAATCCATGAATGTTGCTTGTTCAGAATTGAAAACTTCTTGATCGGATTCAATAAACCATCCTATAAAATGCTGTTGCAAAAGTGGATATTGCTTTTGATTTTCAACTTCAAAAGGATTCAGAATACTATTAAATAATTGATCGCAGGAATAAGAATTGGTTTCTGTTTTTATAACAATTGAAGCTTCATTTTCTTCAAAATCTACTACTTTTTGATTTTCAAATGAGATATTATCGTGTTTCGAAATTTCATTTAAAACAAAATTATAAAAATCGACACTTCGAATTTGATTATATTTATTGGGAGTTAAATCGATATTAACCGATTGATTTTGATTGGCAAAAAGCGCAGAATTCCATTTTTTTGTTACAATTGTATCCCAAGTCTCATTTTTTTCTTCCCAAAAACACCAAGTTCTGTCGTTTGTTTTTTTAGGATTTTCATCCAATAAAAGAATGGCTTTATCGGAAAATTTACCCGATTTAACCATCTTATAGACCGTCATCAAAGCCGACAAACCTGCACCTGCAAAAATATAATTGTAATGTTTCATCCTGGAATTTATATTTTCAAAAATAAACTTTTTTTGCTTTTATTTTCCTGCAAACACTTTATTTATTTGGCGAGTTAAATAGCTTAATTTTAGTTTAATAAATAATATTTAACAAATTATATTTTTGCTCCAATCGAAATATAAAACGTCGTTGATTCACCCGGAAGAATGCCAGGTCCTGGATAGCCCGATGAGCGGCGGGTTGCATATTTTTCATTAAATATATTATTGATCCCTGCTCTGATATTATAATATTGAAAAAATTTATATTCTGCTGATAAATCAAATACTTTGTAACCATCAAGTAATCCTGTCACACCATTAGTTGATGGAGCTGTTGTATTGTTTGCATCAGTAAAAATTTTTCCAGATATTCTACACTGTAAGGTAGTCGAAATGTTTTTTTTGCCCCATGAAAGTCCAAAATTGTGTATGTATCTTGGAGCATTTTCTACCCTATTTCCTGATAAGTCAGTTGTTGTGATTGTTGCGTTTGGCGGAATTCCAGAGGAAGAATATACCTTATAGTTGGTATAACGGCTATCAATAAAACTCATAGTAGCAAAAAAGTCAACATTTCCATATTTTTTTTCGATTTCTAACATGCTTGTAATGTTAAGATTGAAAAAACTTTCAATTCCTTTGTTTACAGTTTCACCTAAATTTGTTCTAAATAGATAAGTACCCTGATTGGGATCATTATTTGTATATTGTCTTACACCACCAATTCTATTGTTATAGTTTAAATAAAACAAACTAAAGTCGAAATTTAAATAGTTATTGACACTTCCTCTAAATCCTATATCTGCATTATATCCGCTTGCATCTTTTATATTTGGATCGATGACATCTGTTACTGCGGATGGTGTTAAATCAGAAAATAGAACTGGTCTGTAAGCTTGTGTAATGTTTGCATATATATTAGTTTTAGCAATTTTATATTCCATTCCTATACCAAATAATGCTTTATTTCTTATTAAATTTTTTTGAGGTAAAGCAATATTATTTGCATCGATAATTCCAAATAATCCTTGTCCTATAGAATTTATATTTTCTAATCTTAAACCAGGAGTTACACTTAATTTTTCATTCAATCGGAATTGATTTTCAGCAAAAATTGCCAAATTTTCTGTAACGAAATCTAAATCTCTAGGATAAGAACCGTTAATGTATAAATCAAAATCATTTCCTGTGGTTCCTTTACCGTCTTGTTTTCTTTTAGTAGATGCTTTATATATCCGAGTTCCAAAGGCCAAATTGTGTGAAGTTTTACCTAAATTATAACTAAAAACATTTCTATTTTCAATTCCAAAATTTCTATAAAAATCTCTGTCAACTCTTCGGTTTGAATAGTCGTTTGTTGCCAAATTTATTTCATCTATAATATTTGGTGTAGCTATAAAACCAACACTATTTCTTTGGCCAATTAATCCAAATATTTTTGTGTTTGATGTAAAATAGTCGTTTATTTTAGTATCAAATTGTATTGAGAATAAATTCCAGGGAGTGCCGAACCAGTTTCTGTCTCTTAAGGATTGTTGTGAATTTTGCATGAATTGTCCATCAGTTAATCCGCCTGGCTGTTTCATTTTATAATCCATATTAGTGTATTCAGCGTTAATTTTTGTATTCTCATCAAATCGATATTCTACAAAAGCATGTGAATTTCTAATATTATATTCGCTATTTTTTCTCCATCCATCGGCACTTCGAGAATGGTTATAAATGTAGTACGAGAATTTATTTGAGTTTCCTCCTATTGCATTATAACTGCTCATTAACCCATAACTACCCACAGAGTTTTGTGTTTCAAATGAAAACTCTTTCTTAGTTTCTCTTTTAAGAATATAATTTAACATTCCGCCAAATTGTGGTCCAAATTGCAATGAAGCCCCACCTCTTATCAGTTCTATACTTTGAACTGCTTCTAAAGGTGGATTATAATATGCTTCTGGATATCCAAAAACATCAGAAGAAATGTCATATCCGTTTTGTCTTGTATTTAGTTCCCAGCTTCTATTTGGACTTAAACCTCGTAGACCTATATTGATTTGAATTCCAGAACCTTCATTTTCCCATATAGAAACTCCAGGAATTCTTGAAAAAGTTTCTCTTGAATTATTAGTTATAAAGTTACCGTTAATATTAGATAGTTTTAATACCTCATTTTTTTTCCCAGAAAAAAGTATATTATCTTTAATTTCAGGCATTCTTTCAGGGCTTTGAATTTTATAAGTTATAACCACGGGAGGCAAATTCTTGATAGTGTCCTCTTGTTGAAAATGTAATTCTTGGGCATGAAATTGAAAAGTTATTAAACACACACATACCAAAAGGAAATATTTCATTTTTTATTTATATAATTAATTAGGAGTGCAAATTTAATCCCTTATACTTATTTAGACAAATTAAAAATAACAAAATATAAAAAAATTAACATTTGTATTTTTAAATTCAATTTTTTAGAAAAAAAAGTAGCAACAGGAATTCTAGATGTAAAGGGTTAATTAACCATTTTCAAATGGAAAAATAATATGCAGGTATAAACAGTGCTTAAAATTATATTTAAATTCGGAATGAAAATCCAACAGCAAAATAATTTTTTGGGGCATTATTAGTAACTCCAAAGCCCGAAGATAAATCTAACATAAAATTATCGTTTATCAAATAGGTAATTCCGCCGTCAAAACTATGATTAGCCATATCGTTTTGTGGAGCAAAACCAAAAGATTCTATATAAAAACCAAATTTGTTTGTTAATGAAAAGCCCGATGTTATAGTATAAATAAATGTGGGTTCCGCAGAAAATCCGTCCCATTCGGCTCCTAAATTATAACTAAAAGTAATTTTATCTGTCAAAGTGTGTTGCATTACAAACCTAAATTCGGGGGCATAATAATCACCTTGATAAGGTTTAGAAGATAGATTTGGAATAGAAAAATGTCCAATAAATGATGTTTTAGGAACAAATCCTTTTTCATCACTAATTTTTATTTTACATCCAACTAATACGGGGTTTAAACCCGAAGTAGTTTCATTTTGGTTGTTTTCAGATGTAAAAGTAGTTATTAAACGTAATTCAAAATTATTGTTGAGTCCATATTTCCAAAGAGTTGATGGGAGCGCATTTGTATTACTAAACGCATCGTTTTTTTGAAATGAAAATCCCGTTTCTACCTGAAACATTCCTACAGGTACAAGAAATGGTGTTTCAGTTTGATCGGGTCTGTCTGCTTGTAAAGGCTCAATTTGTTGTGCAGAAACAATAATTGTTTGAAAAAACAAAAAAAGCAGTAATTTATTTCTCATAAAATAATTTTTAGACAAATCTAAAAAAAAGTTTTTATTATTAAAAATATCATTTAAATTTGTATGATAAAAGTTTAAAGATGACTATTTCAGAAGAAAATTATATCAAGGTAATCTATCATTTATCTTTAGTATCTCCCAATGGGGTAAATACTAATGCTATTGCAGAAATGTTAGACACAAAAGCTTCTTCTGTATCAGATATGTTGAAGAAATTATCAGAAAAAGATATGGTTTCTTATCAAAAATATCAAGGCGTAACATTAACAGAAAACGGATTGCTTTGTGCAAAAATGATTGTTAGAAAACATCGTTTATGGGAAGTGTTTTTAGTGGAAAAATTAAATTTCTCATGGGATGAGGTTCATGAAATTGCGGAAGAATTAGAGCATATAAAATCTGAAAAATTAGTAGATAAATTAGACGAATATCTTGGTTTTCCATCATTTGACCCACATGGAGACCCCATTCCAAATGAAAATGGAGAAATTAAAAATATAGAAAAATTATTATTATCAGAAGCAGAATTCAATCAAGATTATATATGTGTTGGAGTTAAAAATTCATCAGTTGAGTTTTTGCAATATTTAGATAAAAGAAATATATTTTTAGGAGTTCCCATAAGGGTAATTTCCTCTGAAAAATTTGATCATTCTTTCACCATTAATTTGAATTCAGAGATTATTTCCATTTCAAATAAAATAGCTGAAAACCTTTATATTAAATTACGTTAAATTATGAGCAAATCACTTGAAGAAGTTCATGAATCGGTTTTTACCCTAAATAAAAAAACGGGGTTTAGAAAGCTGCTTGCCTTTTTTGGACCTGCTTATTTAATTAGTGTGGGTTATATGGATCCCGGAAATTGGGCTACCGATATTGCTGGCGGAAGTCAGTTTGGTTATGCTTTGCTTTGGGTTTTATTGATGAGTAATTTGATGGCATTGTTATTACAAAGTTTGAGTGCCCGTTTAGGAATTGTCACCCAGCGAGATTTGGCTCAAGCTTCCCGAGAAACCTATTCGCCTTTGGTGAATTACATCTTATATTTTTTAGCAGAAATTGCTATAGCCGCTTGTGATTTAGCTGAGGTGTTAGGTATGGCTATCGGAATTAATTTATTATTTGATATTCCCTTAATGGAAGGGGTTTTAATCACTGTTTTAGATACTTTTTTATTGCTTTTTCTGATCAATAAAGGTATTAGAAAAATGGAAGCTTTCATAATTGTTTTGGTACTAATTATTGGTATTTCATTTATTTTTGAGATGTTTTTAGCACAGCCTGAAGTGGGCAAAGTCTTTTATGGATTAATTCCTTCATTACCCAATTCAGCAGCTTTGTATATTGCCATTGGTATAATAGGCGCCACCGTGATGCCACACAATTTATATTTGCATTCTTCTTTGGTACAAACACGCAAATTCGAAAGAACCAATAAAGGAATTAAGCAAGCCCTGAAATACAATTTAATAGATTCTACTATTGCGCTCAATTTAGCTTTCTTCGTTAATGCTGCTATTTTAATATTGGCTGCAGCCACATTTTACAAAAATGGGATGTATGAAGTCGCTGAAATTCAAGATGCGCACCGATTTTTAGAGCCGCTTTTAGGAAGTAAATATGCTCCCATTTTATTTGCAGTTGCATTAATTGCAGCGGGTCAAAGTTCAACAATTACAGGTACTTTAGCAGGTCAAATAGTGATGGAAGGCTATTTGAATTTAAGAATTCAACCTTGGGTTCGCCGAATTCTAACCCGATTAATTGCTATTGTTCCTGCTGTAATTGTAATCACCATTTTTGGAGAAGCGGTTACCGGAAAACTGTTGATTTTCAGTCAAGTGATTTTGAGCTTACAACTCGGATTTGCAATTATTCCTTTGATTCATTTTGTGAGTGATAAAAGTAAAATGAAAGGATTCCACATTAGTCGAACTACAAAAATAGTATCGTGGTTGGTGGCAATTATCATCGTTTCGTTGAATATAAAATTGGTATTTGATGAAATTAATGGTTGGTTAACCACTTCAGAGAATCCTATTTTATTATGGTTTACGGTAGTTCCTATAGCTTTTGGGTTCTTACTATTGTTACTCTATATAGTTTTTAAACCGTTTATTTCTAAAACAAAACTCGAAATTGAGAACCATTCACCACACAATTTAAAGTTACAATTTTCTAAAAACGATAACTACACACGTAAAAACATTGCTGTTGCAGTTGATTTTTCGAGCGCTGATGAATCTGCATTAAATAACGCTTTTCAGTTGGGTGGTGCTGAAGCAAATTACACTTTGATTCACGTGGTAGAAACGGTAGGAGCAATGGTTTATGGGGAGAATATTGACGACCATGAAACTTTAATTGACGAAAAATTATTGGAGGAATACAAAGAAATATTATCTAAAAAAGGAATTAGTGTTGCTATAAAATTAGGCTTTGGAAAGCCAAATTCTGTAATTCCGTCTATTATTAATGAAGGTGATTTTGATGTTTTAGTGATGGGTACTCACGGACATACAGGATTTAAGGACCTACTTTTCGGAACTACCGTAGATAAATTACGCCATAAAATTGGCATTCCATTATTGATTGTAAAAAACTAAATTGGAAATAAAATTCTATCAATTACCCAATACAAAGCTATGCAAGCAATTATTGTAGAAATAGGATAAACGATCCTTTCTTTATACCATATCTTTTTACTAAACCATTTGCTAATTAAAAAATAGGCGGATCCAATGACCGTTATTTGACCCACTTCAACCCCAATATTGAAAAACAAAAGTGAAGTGAAAAATTGACCTTTTGGCATTCCGATTTCATTTAGTGCTTTCGCAAATCCTAATCCGTGGATTAATCCAAAACCAAATATTAAAACTAATCTCCATGGGTTTATTTTGTCGTGAACGATGTTTTCAATTGCATTGAATAAAATAGAAAGTGCAATTAAAGGTTCCACAATATTTGCATTTGGAATGATCAATCCCGATGCGGCTAAAGCCAATGAAAAACTATGCGCAAGTGTAAAAATGGAGCATTGAATCAACATCGTTTTTAGATTGGAACTCAAAAAAAACAATGTCAATATAAATAGAATATGATCAAAACCTAAAGGAATAACATGTGAGAAACCTAGTTGAAAATAGGTAATAATCGATTCAAACCAGGTCATTTATTCTTTTATTAGTTTAATTGTTGAAGTGGATTTATCAATTATTTTCAAGAAATAAATTCCATTTCCTAAAGATGAAAAATCTTGAGTTTCAATAGCATTACCTTCGTAATTAAGTTGACCTAAATTAGAATACAGTTTATTATTCTCATTTCCTAAAGTTGACTTTATAGTGATAAAATTATGAAATGGGTTTGGGCTTACATTAATTAGTGATTCATCATTATTTACCCCTAAAGTGTTACAAAACGAAGTTCCTTCAACTAAATTTGTCATTTCATTACACAAATAATTGTAATTGTTAATTTGCGTTGTTGTTAAAGTTCCGGTTATTAAATCGCGTGAGGCAGTTTCATTAGGGCTATTTGTTAAATTGAAGAATTTCGCTGTTCTGTTATCAAATTTCATTAATTTATAATCTGCATTTCGAATCGCTTTCCCATCACCAGATGTTGGTGCAAGTTTGAAAATCTCTGAAAATTCCAATGGTCTTACAGTTGTAGCTTGGTTTAATAGAATTGGCATCAAACTTTTGCTATTTACCGTTGTTGTTGGAATGCTGGTTCTCCAATTGCCGTCACCAAAAAGTTCTAAAATCGTCGCAAAAATATCTGCAGTATTCACTAACGCATTGCTAGTTCTATTTGGGTTTACCACATCTGGACCTGAAATTATGAATGGAACGGTAACCCCAGCTTGATATATACTCCCTTTTGAAGGACTCGATTGCGCCACCAATGGATCATCGCCGTTGTCGCCGATAAAAATAATATCGGTAGTATCCCATTTTCCAGAGCTTATTAAATAGTCAAAAAAGCGACCAATTTCTTTATCCATCGCTTCGACCATCGCTTGAAAATAAGGAACAGGATTTGCGGTAATATCTGCTTGTAAACCTGAAAGAGAGGTATTGGTAATCAAATTTGCTGGAGGTAAATGATACGGAGTGTGAGGTTCATTAAATGCCAAATACAAATAAAACGGCTTGGTTGCCGGCTGACTATTTATATAAGAAATTGCGTTATTTACATTTTCTGTTGTGGCATAATTTTTACAATTGGAGCTCACCCCATTGGTAATTTTTGTCCAATTATCATATCCAATTGCCAATTGCCCCGGCTGTCCTAAAGCACCTGACAAATTCCCTTCGTAGTGATCGTAACCCATTGTATTTGGATAATTATATCCTGCTGGAGCAGAAGTAGTCACGTGCCATTTTCCGATGCAAACCTTTGAAATTCCGTTTGGAGAAAATAAATTCAGCATTTTAGGAATAATAGTTTCATTCAGACTCAGTTTTGTGTTTGAGCCATCGATTACATCACCAACACCCGTTCTAAAACTATACTTTCCGATTAAAATGCCTGCTCTTGTAGGGGAACATAACGGATTTGACCAAGCGTTATTAAACACAACGCCGCGTGTTAAAAGTCTTCTTACGTTGGTTAAATTAACAACACTAGGAACATGATCGGAATAAATATCAAAATAATCTCTACCTAAGTCATCCGCAATAATCAACACCACATTGCGTTGAGAATAGCCTGAAATTACTAATGAAAACAATAATAGTAGTGTTATTTTTTTTGGCATGGATTACTTTTTTACAATTATTTTAAATGACTTTATTATTTTTTCATTTGTAACTTTTACAAAATAAACTCCGTCTTTGTATCCTTCAAGATCAATTTTATATTCGTTTATTATTGCTTTAACTTCCTCTGAAAAGATTATTTTTCCTAATAAATCAGTGATTTCTATTTTAAATGATTCAATGTTTTTCGGCAAACTAATCAATGCAAAATTAGTCGCAGGATTTGGATAAACTACAATACTATTTTCATCAGAAAAAGTTGAAGATGATAAAGTAGGATTACCTCTTACACAAAGAACATAATTAGTATTTGATTTTAAGTCATAGGTTGTAATGCCTAATTGAGTGCTCCAACACCAGGCGCTACTTGGGTTTGCAGTATTCGGTTTCAATGTGGTAGAAGACCAATAATTATGAACTCCTAAATTTGAAAAATAGGGAGTAAAAACAGATGGATTTGTAGCTAATTCATTATTTATTGACTGCAATTCTTTAATATTTGGTAACCTCCAATCTGAATTTGCACCAATAGTTAAACCTTCAGCATAGATTATGGCTTGTTCCCAATTTAATACGTTGGCATTCGGAATTTTTTGCCAAACCAACTGAGTTAAATTATCGGTAATCGTGCCGTCACCATTATCTGTAAAGTGATTGGCTATGGTTGTTGGAGTAGTAATTGTTCTTACTGCTCTTGTATGGAATTTAAAAGTCCCACCTGCGCTTAAAGTTTCTGCTTTTGGTTTATTTCCAATTCCACCACCAGCATTGGTACACCAAACCTTCGTTGCATCACCAAATTGTGTTGTACTAGTCCACCAATAATCGGCGCCGGGAGTTGCAGGAGAACTGAAATAGGTAGTGTTTAAAGCTGGATTTGAATTTTGAAGATTCATTATACTAAATGCTTCAATTGGAGTAGGTAAGCGCCACCCAGACAAACCCCCCAAAGTCAGATTATTACAATAAGTGATAGCATTTTCAAAAGTCATTTCACCACCATCAACTTGCTGCCACATTAATCCAGTAACATTATCGGTAATAGTTCCATTTCCATTATTGGTATAAGAAGGAGTATTTATTGAATAGTCATGGTCTTCGCCAAATAGGGTTGTGTAACTTGTTGTTTGACCCGTATCAGGTAACAACTGAATTGTTTTAGAAACACTTTGACCAAAAAACAAAGCTGAATTTAGAAGGAGTAACCCAAAAAGTAATTTATTTATCATTTAAAATAGCTATTTATTCAACGATTAATTTTTTTGTTATCTCAAATTTTTCTGAAATTATTTTCACAAAATACATTCCGTGATGAATTTCACCAAATGAAATGTTATTTGAAATGGTATTTGTTTCAAATATTAATTCACCTAATGTATTAATTATTTTGATTTTATTTATTGGAAAAACAGTAGCATCATAATCTAAATTGAATTGATTTTTTGCTGGATTCGGATAAATTTTAATTTTTGAATTTCCGTTTTCAAAATCATAAATCGATAAAGTAGAAACTGTTTTTCTTACAATAACTTCATTGTCTAAAACTACATTTTTACTCCAAATAAACTGTGCATCATTAGTAGGATCGTCAAAAATATTTGTAAAATTAGTGTAAGCAGGTTTGTTATCTACACCTATTGTAGCATTTGCATAAAGTGAAGCTGCAGGCCAAGAACTGTCATCAAAAGATGCTTGAGTCCAATTTGTTGGTCGGGCCCAATGCAATCCATAATAGGAAGTCCCAGCATTTGAATCGGCAGAGCTACAATTTGAAGATAATCGTGAAGTACCCACTTCTGATGGGCAAGTTAAGTTCATTATTGGAGCAGAATAAAAAGTTTGTGCTTTCCAATCGCTTCCTGTTTTTGCTATAATATTATTACTTGCATCCTTAAAAACGGCTACCATTCCACCATCGCCACAATGATAAGTAAAACCTCCATTGGTTTCGCAACCTACACCTAATCGTTCTTCCCAATCTACTAAAAGCATTACGATGGTAAAAGGACGGTTTACTTTAAATCGGACAATATTAGAATTAAATTGGGTAAATGGCACGTTATCTTTTCCAACCGGAACGCCATTAATATACATTTCAAAATAATTATCAGCAAAAATATAGGCAGTTATAACTTCCCCATTTTGATCAATTGTTACAATATCTGAACCATTTAAAGCGGCTAACGCCAAGGTTGAATTCGCATATAAATTTCCCGTACATTCATTGTATAAATTAGAAGCAAATGGGAATGAATTATTTGTAAAATTGGTTACTGCAGGAACAGTCCAAACGGTATTATCTGTTGCAGTAATGTTTCCTAAAGCAGCAATTCTACCATTTGCACAAGTATAAAGATTGCTTGTAGTTGCCGTTGCCAAACCTTGTGTAACAGATCCTGTTCCAAGGTATTGAGCACTTGAAAAAAATGGAAAAAATAACAATATACTTAAATATTTTATCATAAAAATGACAACATTATTTCAAAATTATTTTTTTAGAAATCAGGTAATTCAAAAATTCAATTTTAACAACATAAGAACCTTTAGATAGATTTTTTATGTCAATATTTGATTTAAAATCGGAAGTTTTTGAGACCAAACTTCCTTTTAAATCATATATAGAAACTCCTTGAATATCTTTTTCATTGATGTCTTTTCTTAATTTAATGTTTAATACATCGCTTGTTGGATTTGGATAAATTGTAAAGGCATTATCTAAAAAGGCAACTTCGTCAAAACCTAAATTTGGCACAGTACATTGCGCCGGACCATTATAATTTGTTGAAGTAGTTCCCGTTGGAGTAACATATTGAAAAGTGTATAATCCAGCTGCAGTTGCAGTATAATTAGTTGCGTAACCTGAAATTCCATTTAAAGTATAGGCGGTATTATAACCATTATTTGCATTGGCAACACAAGAAGTAATTAAGGCTCCAGCCAATGGGGTCCAATTTTCAGTTCTAATTGCCGTTCCTTGTGGTTGAGGAATAATTTGCAAATTGGCATCTTCAGTGACCACACCAACCATATTTCCAATCATATATGGAGCTGCAGCAGTTCCGTGATAATGATAAACCCCGTTGGTTCCATAATGACCATGATTGGCATCAAGGGTTGTCATTGCTGTTCCATTAGGTTCTAAATTCCCATAAACAGCATATCCGTCTAATCCAAAAGCAATAGGTAAAGTGGCTGATGCTTGTCCTAAAGTGATTAAATGCAATGGCGCAATATGATAGTGATAATCGTCACCTCTACCGCAGTGCCCGCCATAATTATCTAATTGCCCGTCAATGAAACTGTCCACTCCAGTATTAGTATGATAATTAAAAATAGGAACTCCATTAACTGCAATAGCAATAGCGCCTTTCAAGAAATGTGTAGAAGAAACAGGCACTGGAGTTATTGCAATTACTGGATTTAATGGAATTGTCCAGTGATTTGCATTGATATAACATTTAGATGTTGGAACTTGTTGTTGCCATCCCCGACTGGAAATTCCAACCATCATGGTATGGTTTGGAATCCCAGTTGAATTCACGTAGAAAAAATTAGCATCATAAGTAGTGCTAACCGTTGAAGCAAATTGTGCAAATGCTGAGGTTAAAAAGGCAGGATCTGTTGTGGACATAGCCTTTTTTGTGAAACTATATAAAGACGTAAGTAATCCTAGAAACAAAACAGGATATAGAAATTTTAGTTTTTTTCTATCAGAAATAGTGTAAATATAATAGCCAAAAGCAATTAGTGACAATAGAATTAACCAAAATTTATAATCTAAAATACTTTGAGTACTTTCCTTTTTTTCTGGTCCAATTGTATTCAAATTTTTCACCCAACTGTTTTTAGAAGTTACAAACTTTTGATCTTCATTTGATAAATCTGAAAAAGCAACTTTTGAAATGGCATTATTAGCGTCTTCAATAAATACGGTACCATTTTTATACATCATAAAAGTACCATCAATAAATTTGTGTTCCTTTTCAATAGACCAATGTCTCAATACAACATTTTCATAATTTATGGTATGAGAGAAAATGAAATTGCCAATTAAGCAAAATAAAAGGAGGGTTATTTTTTTCATAAGTATTGTATTTTATTTTTAGACGAAAAATGTTAATTTTTCTTGTGTTTTTCAAAAAGTCAGCTTAACGTTTTAAAATAATTTTGCCCGACTTTATTATTTTATTTAAAGTTGAAATAGTGTAAAAATAATTTCCGTTAGTAGCGTCACTTCCAGAATTATCAGTTCCATCCCAAATTACTTGAAATTTCCCAGGATTAATGGGATTACCCATTAATAGATTTTTCACTAATTGCCCCAACTCATTATAAATAGAAACCGATACTTTTTCCATTTCATTTAATGAAAATTCGATTGTTGTTTCTTTAGAAAATGGATTTGGATATACAACTTCATCATTGTAATTTGCATTCCAAATCATCGGTGGATTTGTACTTAAATTATAGCAATTTGATGCTCCAATAAAATAACTTGCTGAAATATCTTTGTTATGTCTTGTCGCATTTTCTTGTGATGCTAAATAAGTTCTAACATAATCTACTTGAACTCCCGCTGGGCTCACATTGACACGAATATGCCCGGTATTTGGCAGAATTTGCCCTTGAGTATAACCATAATCAGGAGTTGAAGCATAGGAAGGAGAATTGGTTGTATTGTTCATATGACTTGGCTGAGGAGTTTCTTGGTATATTAAACAATCTTTTTCTTGTTTTCCAAAAAAGTGATCGTGCCCGTGAAAAAAGATATTCACTCGATATTGAGTTAATAAATCTTTAATTGGCATATCCCAACCCGGACGATTTGCAGCAAATCCAGGAGTTCCATCTTGATTTTTTCCTCCCCACTCGTATAAATCTGCAAATTCAACACCTCCACGACCATCAACATTCCCACCCACAATTTGATGTGCAAAAATAAATTTATAGTTAGCGGTACTTGTAGCCAATGTGTTTTTTAACCAATTGTATTGCTGTTGTCCTAATGTCCATCGCCATCCAGTTGTAGCTGTTGGTTTTGGATTGGTAAACCAATAAGGATCAATTACAATAAACAATGCATCTCCCCATTGCCAAGAATAGTAACTTTCACGTTGTCCAACAAAATTATAATTTGTGGGATCACCCGTGTAAAATGAATTGTCTGGAGCAGGATTTAAAAAATATTTTTTTCTGTCGTTGGTTCCCCAAACTGCAATATTATCAACGGTTCCGTTTAAATTCCATCCCGCTTCCCCTTCATGATTTCCTAACGAAATAAATAAAGGAACCGAGTGGCAAATAGCTTCATATTTGTTTCTAAGTAATCTACAACGATACGGAATTGTGTCTCTTGGAATTTGATTTGTAGTAATATTTTTTAATTTATCAGTCATTAAAAAATCACCTAAATCAATCATAAAATCAGGGTTGTCTTCCAATTGGTTTTGCAAACAACGATCATATATTGGTAATGAACTTTGCTCATCCATGTGAGGATCGGCTTGTACTACAAACGAAAACGAACTCCCTGGAGGCCTTTGTGTTTGAAAAAAATGCTCCGGTCTCGATGTAAATGTAGTTGAATTTGGAGCTCTATAATTTAATTTATAATAGTATTTTGTATTTGGTGCCAATCCAGAAATGACTACTTCTGCAGGATCATTTACAGCGAAACTTTGCCACGGCGTTTGATTTGGATAAGTCCCAGAAACTGTTCCATATTGAATTGAAACTTGAACAGCAGCATCAAAAAAAGCTTGAATCGTGATGCTATTGTTTGTTGGTCGCCCTACAATTTCTGTTTGAGTTATATTTTGTGCATTTACAAAGCAAATACTCATTAAAGTTATTAAAAATAAATACTTTTTCATAGATTGATAATTAATGTTTTACAATGATTTTCTTATAATAATTTGGCAAGGCATCCATTATTAAAATATAAATACCATTTGGAATTGCTGAGGTATTTATTTCATTTGAATCAGATTCAAAGATAGTTTGCCCCATCATATTTAATAATTTCGAATGATGATTATCAGAATTGGTGTTGAATTCGATATTTAATTTTGAATTAGCAGGATTTGGATAAACTTTAATCTGATTTTCAGGCGCAATTTCATTGTTTCCAAGCGCACAACTTCCAATAGAATAAGAAAAGGCAACTTCACGATTGTTGTGTCCTGCAGATCCCGTAGTTCCTGGAATAAAAGCCTTTACATAATCTACAGTTACACAAGAAGGAGTAACACTCACCCGAATATGGCCTGTTCCGTCCATCGCATTTCCATTTGGATAGGCACTTGCATTTGCAGTATATCCAATGGTATAGGTAATATCACTAGGCATCGGAACTTCTTGATATACGACGCCGTCAAGTTGCTCTTTTGCAAATAAATGGTCATGACCTTGAAAGAAAACATCAACTCCTGTATCTACAAAAACTTGGTGAATTGGTTTCCCCCAACCCGGGCGATATTGATTGAATTTATATTGGTTGCCATCAATTCCTCCCCATTCAAATTGAGTTGCAGTTCCAATTCCTCCGCGCCCTTGTCCTCGAGTATGATGAGCAAAAACAAACTTATGAGTTGCAGTACTATTTTCCAAAACACTTCTCATCCAATCGTATTGTGCTCTTCCTAAAGTCCAATCCCAATTGGTTGGTTTAGCAGGATTGGCAGGGGTTGTACCTGGAGCGATTTCAGTTCTGTAAACATCTAAAACTACAAATAATGCGTCTCCCCAAGTCCACGAATAATAATTTTCGGGAGTGTTAATTCCATAACTTTCTGCTAATGTATTTCCAGTATAAAAGCTATTTGGATAAGGATTTGGATAATAAAATTTTCTCCATAAAGTTCCCCATACTCCAATTCCATTTGGCGCTGCCGGCAAAGGATTTGTTGATGTTGTATAAATGCCATTTGGGTTTAAATAATAATCGTTTTCGCCTTCGTGATTTCCTAGGCAAACATAAAATGGAATTGAATGACAAATCTGACCTAAGTACTGTCGGTAATCTTTGTGTAAAGCATCCATATCAGCGCTTGTAGTGGTTAATGGCGTATGATCGTCTCCAAAAATATCACCTAATGAAAGCATAAAATCCGGATTGTCTAAAGCTTGATTTGCCAAACAAACTTGATACATGCTACGATTTCCTTTTATGTCATACAAATGTTCATCTGATTCTACGGTAAAAGTGAAAGAACTTCCAGGCGCACGTTGGGTTGTAAAACTATATTCGGGAGAACTAACAAAAGCGGTTGCTCCAACTAATTTATATTGTAATTTATAATAGTATTTGGTATTTGATGACAAGCCAGTTAAATCCACTTCATCGGGAACATTCAAAACGTTGGACAAAGTAGCAGTTGACTGAGGATAATTTCCAGAAGTAGTGCCATATTGTAAAAAATATTGCACGTTTTGGTCAAATAAAATACTTGCAGTTACCGAAGTATTCGTAGGACGACCTAAAATTATCGATTTTACTTGGGAAAAGGAACTGTTAAAAACTCCAACACTAAACAATAAAATTAATAATTGATTTATTATAGAAATTTGAAAGGATTGAAATAAAAATCGTATCATTCAGATTAAATTATATTTGATAACTAAGACTAATTTATGTTAAAAAGGTTTAATGGTTTTTTTATAAAATAAATTGACTCATTTCTAATTTATTTTAACTTTTAGCTATTATATTTGAATCAAATTAAATTATAAAATCATGAAAAAATCCATACTACTATTTTGCATCTTACTTTTAGGATCAAAATCATTTTCTCAAAACACAGATAGCGATAAAAAAAAGATCAATATTACACTTGATTCTTGGCATAAAGCTGCAGCAAATGCTGAGTTTGACAACTATTTTTCGCACATGACTTCCAATGGAGTATTTATTGGAACAGATGCAACAGAAAATTGGCAGTTAGAAGCATTCAAGACTTTTTCGAAACCCTTTTTTGATAAAGGTAAGGCTTGGAGTTTTAAATCTATACAGCGAAATATTTATTTTGACAAATCTCAAAAGACCGCTTGGTTTGATGAATTATTAGATACTCAAATGAAAATTTGCAGAGGTTCTGGAGTACTGATAAAGGAAGGAAAAGATTGGAAAATTGCTCATTATGTATTGTCAATGACAATTCCAAATGACAATACAAATGAGGTGATTAAGATTAAAGAAAAAATTGAAAACGGGATTATTGAAAAAATGAAATCGAAATAATATACATTAATTTTTCATTTCTGATTTCATATTTGACACCACATAAGTTTTGCCATCTCCAGTTTCTTCAACCGCTTTTAATAAGAGATCTGGCGTTTGTTTTGAGGCGTCAAATTCTACTGTCGCAAATTTCTTATCAAAATCTACATTTGCGCTTTGAACGCCATCCATTGATGCTAATTTTTCTTCAATAGTTTTTGCACAACCAACAGCACAGGTCATTCCTTCAATAGTAAAAGTTGCTTTTACTGGTTTTACAGCTGCTACAACTGAATTTGTTTTTGAAGTTATTTCTGTAGTTTTTTTGGTTGGAGAAACTTCCGTTTTTTTACAACTAATAAAAAATAAACATGACAAAGTAATTACTATGAATGAGGGAATAAAACGCATATTTTTAACTGAATTAGAATAATATCCAAAAAACAAGTTGGATTTCAATTACAAAAA